>JAFQGG010000030.1 GCA_017415505.1 Clostridia bacterium | reverse complement strand
ACCCGAATGACCCGTTGACGGGTAGCAAGTAATCTATGCATGACTGGCAGGTCAATAAAAAAGCACATTTGTGCTATGCCAGTAGGAAAGGGCTATGCCCGAAAAAGTAAAGCCACCCGCTATGCGGGTGGATATTTACTTGACTTTTTGCCCAAAAGGCGTTATAATATTGTATGCTATAAAGACAACTCGATATGGCATAAAAACGGGAGGCAAATATGAAAGAAAAGTACGGCGTTTTCGGTATGTCTTGCGCGGCGTGCTCCGCGGGGATAGAACGGACGGTTGGAAAATTGAAGGGCGTCGAAAAAGTGGAAGTATCTTTAATGGGCGAATGTATGACGGTGGAATACGACGAAACTTTACTTTCGCGCGAAGAGATTTTTTCGGCGGTGACGGAGCTGGGTTACGGTATTGAGGTCTATAACGAAAACGCGTTGGAGGCAAGAAAACCGCAACCGAATAAGCTCAAAAAAAGATTTTTTCTGTCGTTAGCGTTTTTATTGCCGTTGATGTATTTTTCTATGGGCGGAATGATAGGGCTTCCTCAACCTTTGCCCGTCGTGGGCGTTTCCTTGCAAATGGCGTTATCCCTGTGCGTGATTATCATTGATTTTAAGTTTTTTACGAGCGGAACGAAAGCTTTGATCAAGCGCGCGCCCAATATGGATACCCTCGTTGCAATGGGTTCGGGTGTTTCTTTTTTGTATAGCCTCGTATTTACCGTATTGATATACGCGGGGAAACAAGATCCTGCTCATACTCATTTGTTTTACGAATCGGCTGCAATGATTCTCTCGCTCGTAACGCTTGGCAAATGGCTTGAAGAAAAATCCAAACGCAAAACGGGCGACGAAATTGAAAAGCTAATCAAGCTTATGCCCAATACGGTTACGGTTGAACGGGGCTTGGCGCAAACGAAAATCCCTTTTTCGCAGTTGCAAACGGGCGACGTGCTTATCGTAAAACAGGGGGAATATATTCCCGTAGACGGAAAGGTGATAGAGGGGCGCGCGTTTATCGACCGCGCGGCGATTACGGGGGAGAGTATGCCCGTCGAAGTGGAAGAAGGTGACTTTGTAACGGGTGCGGATATCGTCAAAAGCGGGTTTATAAAGGTTTTGGCGGAAAAAGTGGGCGCGGATACCACCCTTTCACAAATCGTGAAAATGGTTAAGGAAGCGGGTGCGAGCAAAGCGCCGTTACAAAAAGCGGCGGACAAAATTGCGGGAATCTTCGTCCCCACCGTCACATTGATTGCCGTCGCTACCTTTCTCGTTTGGTTTTTCATTGCCGATTTGCCGACGGTGGCAAATTACGCAATTAGCGTACTCGTGATTTCCTGTCCCTGTTCGTTGGGGCTTGCTACGCCCGTGGCGGTGATGGCGGCGACGGGTAGAGGTATGGCTCTTGGAATCCTTTATAAGGACGCGGAAGCCTTGCAAAAAGCCAAAGATATCAACTGCGTGCTATTGGACAAAACGGCGACTTTGACAATCGGACAGCCGAAAGTAACCGATTTCGAGGTTTTGAGCGGGGACGAGAAAAATGCGTTACGCATTGCGGAAGCAATCGAACGGCATTCCAATCATCCCATTGCCGAGTGCGTGCGCGCGTACGCCGCGGAAAGGGATTCTGCGCTTATGCACAACGAAACACCCGTGGACGGGTACGCGTACGAAACGGGCAAAGGCGCAAGCGCAAGTATTGATGGTAAAAAATATTATCTTGGGAATAGGCGTTTGATCGGTTCTATCGACGAAAAGCGCGCCTACGCATACGAAAAGAAGTATTCTTCGCAAGGAAAAACGATCGTGTTTTTGGCAAACGAAACGGGTATTTTGGCGTTGTTTGCCGTTGCGGATACCCTTAAAGAACAAAGTAAAAACGCGGTGAAAGCCTTAAAAGATATGGGGATTCGCGTGGCAATGCTAACCGGCGACAACGAAACCGTCGCGAAAGCGATTGCCGACGAAGCGGGAATCGAGGAATATTTTGCGGAAGCGCTTCCCAAAGATAAGGCGGAAGCGGTGGAAAGAGTGCGCTCGGTCGGTGGCGTCGTCGCTATGGTTGGCGACGGGATCAACGACAGTCCCGCTTTGAAATCCGCCGATTTGGGCGTGGCGATGGGGAACGGAACGGACGTGGCAATCGACAGCGCAGACGTCGTTCTCTCGCGCGGGGATTTAACGCTCGTTTCCACCATGATAGAATTGAGCAAGAAAACGGTTCGAAATATCCACCAAAATTTGTTTTGGGCGTTTTTCTATAACTGCGTGGCGATTCCCGTTGCCGCGGGTGTGTTTGCGTTTGCGGGGCTTTCGCTCAATCCCATGATCGGTGCGGCGGCAATGAGTTTAAGTTCGCTCTTCGTGGTGACGAACGCTTTGCGTTTGACGCGGTTTGGAAAGGAAAAAAATAATAAGGAGATAGATACTATGAAAAAAACGATAAAAGTAGAAGGTATGATGTGTCAGCATTGCGTTGCGCACGTAACGAAAGCGTTGCAAGGCGTGGAAGGCGTTGCGGAAGTGGAAGTAAATCTTAAAAAGAAAACGGCAACCGTCGTTCTTTCGAACGAAGTTTCCGACGAAACGCTTATTTCCGCAATTACGGAAGCAGGGTACGAGGTAAAGAAAATTTCGTAAGAAAAGTGACAAAATAAGCGGATTTGTTACAAAATAAAACAGAAAGCAACCTACCGAATATGTTATCATATTCTCAATCAAACATATTCGGAGGTGTTCATATGTCACAAATGTTGCTTTTGGATAAACGCACGCAAAGCCTAATCGAGGATTACGTTCCGCAGGGGGATATTCTCGAAGGCGTTGTGTGCTTTTTTTCCGTGTTTTCCGATTTTACTCGCGTGAAAATTCTTTCCGCGCTTGCAATCAGCGAGCTGTGCGTCACCGATTTGGCGCGAATCCTTGAAATCAATCAAACGACGGTGTCGCACCAACTTCGCTATTTGAGAAGCGCGGGGATCGTGAAAAGCGTTCGGCAGGGCAGAATCGTGTTTTACAGCTTAGCCGACGAGTCCATAAACGATTTTTTATTAAAAGGAATCGAGTTTTTGGGATGTTAAAAAAGAAAATATCCTTTATTTCCTTGCAAAATTATGCGATTTGGTATATAATAGTATATATATGGATGCTTTGAAGGAAAAGTTAAAGCTACTCCCAGAAAATCCGGGCGTATATATTATGCTCGATAAAGACGGGATCGTGATATACGTCGGCAAGGCGCGCGTGTTAAAAAACAGGGTGCGTCAATATTTTCATTCATCCGCGAAACCCGAAAAAGTTGCGACGATGGTAGAAAATATCGCCGATTTTTATTATATCATTACGCAAACGGAAATCGACGCGCTTGCGTTGGAAAACAACTTAATTAAAAAATACAAACCCAAATATAATATCCTTCTCAAAGACGATAAGACTTATCCGTATATCAAAGTAACGAAAGAAGAATTTCCACGCGTGGTGATAACGAGAAAGATAAAAAAAGACGGCAAGTATTTCGGTCCGTTTATGGGCGGGGTGCGGTGCAAAGATATTCTTGATATCGTTAGCGCGGTGTATAACGTGCGTACTTGCACAACCGTAATCGGCAAGAAAGAAAAGAAACCCTGTCTTGCCTATCATTTGCACCGTTGTCTTGCGCCGTGCGGGCATTGTTGCTCGAAAGAGGAATACGGTGAGCGCGTAAAAAAAGCACTTTCCTTTCTCGACGGAAATTACGAGGAAGCCGAAGAGATTTTGCGCGAGAAAATGCTCTATTTTGCCGAGCAAGAAGAGTTCGAGCTTGCCATGGAGTACCGCGAAAAACTAAATATGCTTTCCAAATTAAAGTTGAAGAGAATCACTTCCTTGAACCGTTCTTTGAACGCGGATATTATCGCGCTTAAAACGAATTATTTATATTCGTCGGTGAACGTTTTGGTTACGCGTAGCGGGATTATGCAAGGCGGTAGCAATTTCGCGTTGGAAGACGGTTCTTTTTCCGAAGCGGAAGCGCTTACGGCGTTCATACTTCAATACTATTCCACGCACGAATTGCCCTCGGAAATTATCACGCAAGAATTTTGCGAGAAGGAATTGATTGAGAATTATTTCCGTGAAAAATTCGGCAAAAAGGTGGAAATCGTCCGCGCCAAACAGGGCGTAAAGAAACAGCTTTTGGATATGGCGGAAAAGAACGCGTCCGAATATTTGTCTAAATCTATCGATAAAATCAAACATAAGGATGATATGACGAAGAACGCCTGTGTGCGGTTAAAAGAGATTCTCTCTTTGAAAAAGTACCCAAAGCGAATGGAATGTTACGATATTTCCAACATTAGCGGGGTAGATAAAGTCGGGTCGATGGTCGTGTTTATCGACGGGGAAGCGGATCGGAGCAGTTACCGAAGATTCCGTATTAAAACGGTGGAGGGCGCAAATGATTACGCCTCGCACCAAGAAATGATGCGCAGGCGTTTAGCCAAGCTCGACACGGAAGAAGAGGAGCGCTTTCCAAAGCCCGATTTAATCGTAATCGACGGCGGGAAAGGACAGCTTTCCGCGGTAAAAGAAATTTTCGACGAGTTTGGGATTAAGGATATCGAGTTGATTTCCCTTGCCGAACGGGAAGAGGAAGTGTTTACGCTCGACGCGCCCGAAAGTATCCGTATCGATCGGCGCGATTACGCGTTAAAAACCTTGCAACGCCTGCGCGACGAGGCGCACCGCTTTGCGATCACTTATTTTAGGAGCTTGCACTCTAAACGCAATCTTGCTTCCGTATTACAAGAGATAGACGGAATCGGCAAAAAGAAACAAAAAGCGTTGATGGACGCGTTCGGCACGATTGACAAAATTATGAACGCAAGCGTGGAAGAGCTTGCCACCGTGGACGGGATCGGCGTCGAGCTTGCGCAAAAAATAAAAACTCATTTTAAGGAAAATATATAAAATGCGAAAGATAAAATACGATTTAATCGTTTCCGATTTCGACGGAACGCTCGTATGCGAAGACGGAACGATTTCCAATGAAAACAAAAAGGCAATCGCCGAATATACGGAAGCGGGAGGTATTTTTGCCGTTTCCACGGGCAGACTGCATTACGGGATTTTACCCCGCGTAAAGGAGCTTGGCTTAAAGGGCGTAGTTTGTTGCTGTCAAGGCGCGGTGATTTTGGATATCGAAAGCGGGGAGTTTCTCTTGCGCGGAACGATTTCCAATGCAACGACGGTGAAGATTTGTCAAAAAATGGAATCCCTCGGCGTGCATTTCCACGTCTACGACGGGGAAGCGTATTATTGCAATAAAGACGACGAATGGTTACGCTGGTACGAAACGGCGGTTCGGCATAAAGCGACGCTCGTCACGGATAAACCCGTGTCGCAATTCGTGAAAGAAAACGGCGTGTGTGCGTTCAAAATACTTGCCATCGTCGATCCGTCCGAGAACGAGCGTATTATGTCGGAGGTGAAAAAGGAAAACTTCGAGGGCTGTATCGTCACGAAGAGCGCGGACGTTTTGGTGGAGGTTGTCAACGCCAATTATTCCAAAGGCACGGCGGTAGAGTTCCTCTCCCGTCGATTTGGCGTGCCGACGGATAAGATTATCGGCGTCGGGGATCAATGGAACGATATGCCCATGATCGAAAAGGCGGGGTTGGGCGTAGCCGTAAAAAACGCGGACGAAAAATTGAAAAACAGCGCCGATATCGTGTTGGAGTATACCAACGAAGAGAGCGCGATCGCCCGCATGATAGAAAAATATGCTTACACGGAGGACTAATATGAGCGGACAGGTATCGCAAAGCGTAATGCTGGATAAATTTGCGTACGATTTGGAATTGGAAACCGTCTACGCGGGGAACGGAGTCGTAACGCTTGCAAGTATGAGCGTAGAACGCCCGGGGTTACAGCTTGCAGGGGGATTTTTTAACTATTTCGATTCTCGGCGTATTATCGTTTTAGGGTTGGCGGAGTACGAATATTTGCGTACTTTTTCCTCCGACGCAAGACTTGCAAAAATCAGTAGTTTGTTTCAACACGGAGAATTACCCTGTATTATTTTAAGCCGTGATTTGCCCGCGCTTCCCGAGCTCGTAGAAACGGCAAAGCAGTACGCCTGTCCGATTTTCCGTTGTCCGAAAATGACGACGGATCTTATGAGCAGTTTGTATATTTATCTCAACCGTTTGCTCGCGCCTTCCGTGTCCGAACACGGCGTTTTGATGGAAGTGTTCGGCGTGGGAATTTTGCTGACGGGAAAAAGCGGCGTTGGAAAGAGCGAAACGGCTATGGAACTTATCAAACGCGGTCATAGACTTATTGCCGACGATAACGTGATTATCAAAGAGATTGCCAACGAATTATACGGTACTGCCCCCGATATTATAAGATATTTCATGGAGCTTCGCGGTATCGGGATCATCAACGTAAAAAGTATGTACGGTTCGGGTTCGGTACTCGACGAAAAGCAAATACAGCTCGTTATTCAATTTGAAACTTGGCAACAGGGCAAAGAGTACGACCGTATCGGCGACGAAGCGTCGTCTGCGGAGTATTTCGGGATTAAGCTACCCAAGCTCACCATTCCCGTAAGCCCCGGTAGAAACCTTGCTATCCTTATCGAGGTGGCGGCGCGAAACTTCCGCTTGAAGAGTATGGGTTACGACGCTTCGGAAGAACTTATTACGAGAAGTATCGGAAGATAAAATTTATTTGGGATATACTATGTTGGAAATACTTGCCCCTGCGGGAAACGCGGAATGTGCAAAGGCGGCGATTGTAAACGGTGCGGACGCTATTTATTTGGGATTCAAATCCTTTTCCGCCCGTCAAAGTGCGGATAATTTTACGGAAGAAGAGCTTTCCTCGCTCGTAAAAGATGCGCATCTTTACGGTGTAAAAGTGTACGTCGCTATGAATACGCTCGTTAAGGACGGAGAAACGGAAGCGTTTGTCCGCGCCTTACTTTCCGTTTGGGCGCTTGGCGTGGACGCGATTATTTTGCAAGATATATTACTTGGAAAATACCTTAAAAGCGTTTATCCCGAGCTTGTATTGCATTTATCCACGCAAGCGGGCGTATGTACGGTCAGCGGGGCGGAGTTTGCAAAAGATTGCGGGTTTTCCCGAGTCATTCTCGCACGGGAAACGCCGATCGCGGAAATAAAAGAAATTTCAAAAATCATAGAAACGGAAGCGTTCATACAGGGCGCGCTTTGTACGGCGTTTTCAGGACAATGCTATTTTTCCTCGTTTGCGGGCGGGAATAGCGGGAATCGCGGGCGTTGCAAACAACCCTGTCGTAAACGCTACGCATACGATAGAAACGGAAATACGGAAAAAAACTACGCGCTTTCCCTGTCCGATCTTTGCGTGGGGGAAGATATTCAAAAATATATCGACGCGGGCGTCGTTTCCTTTAAGATCGAGGGTAGAATGCGCCGTGCGGAATACGTAGCTTCCGCGGTGCGGTATTATCGCGCTTTGCTGGACGGCGGTGACAAAATTTCGACATTCTCCGATTTGAAACGCGCGTATAACCGCGGGAATTATACGAAAGGATTGGCGTTTGGACAGGATAAACGCTTGCTTTCCACCGCCGTACAAGGTCACGTGGGCGAGAAAGTGGGCGTTGTCAAGGTGGTGAACGGAAAATATATCGTGGAAAGCCTTTTCCGCCCGCGCGTCGGCGACGCGTTTAAGATTTTACGCGACGGGAAAGAAGTGGGCGGGGCGTATTTCTCGGGATTGGAAAAACGCGGGTTCTCCGTGCAATCGAAAGTTCGTTTGAAGAACGGCGACGGCGTTTTCGTGACGACGGATACGGCAACGACGGAAAGGGTTCTTAGCGGTGAAAGAAAGAAAAGAACGCTCGATTTACGGCTCGTTTTTCACGAGGGGGAATATCCGATTGCCGAGTGCGATAGCGTGCGTTTAACAGGCGATAAACGCTTGCAAAAAGCCGTGAGTCGTCCGCTTTGCAAAGAGGATATCGCCATGTGCTTTCAAAAGACGGACGGATTGGCGATAGAGCCTTTTATTGAGGTCGATTTGCAAAGCGATATCTTTGTGGCAAAGTCCGAGCTTAACGCGTTCCGTCGTGCGTTCTACGAAAAATTCGTGGAATATTGGAGCGGGGCAAGGACGGAAATGGAGTACTCTCCGATTCCCGTCTTTACCGATTTTGGCACGAACGATAAAACGGCGGTGCTCGGCGATCGTTTCGAGGGCGTTACGGCGGATATCGCCGTTTATAAACCGAGCGATTTTAACGCACCGTTGCCCGATTCGTTTATAAACGGGAAATTTGAGAAATATATTTATTATCCCGCTTTTGCAACGAATGAAGACGAACGGGCGATTGCGCGTATGATCACGCAGGCACGGGCGGACGGGATTTACGCGGAGAACTACGGGGGAATCGCCTTTGCGAAAAAAGAAGGCGTTTCGCTGTTTGCGGGTACGGGTTTTAATCTCACGAACGCGGTTTCCGTGGCGGAACTTTTGAAGTTTTCTTGCGTGAAATATTACGCTTTATCCAAAGAACTTAACGAAACGGAGATAAAACCGCTTTTGGGTGCGCGCTCGTTTGCGCTCGTTTGCGGGAATATTAAATTGATGGACCTTTGCTACTGTCCTTTCGGGAAAACTTGCGGGGTTTGCGACAAGAAAAACGCGTATGCGCTTTGCGACGAACACGGTCGCGTTTTCCCCGTTCGAAGATATCTTTCCGCCGACGGTAGCTGTCGTTTCGAGGTGTATAATTGCGCGGATTTGATAGGCAAAGGACTTTACGGAAACGGAAAACTGTTGGATTTGACGCTCGTGGAGGATAAAAAACGGGTGTTTGAAATCAAAGACGACGAAACTAAACAAAAAGAACTGTTCAAAAATCATACTTTCGGGCACGCCAATCGGGGTGTTTTATAACCCAAGGAAATCAAGATGAATCAAAGAGCTATCGAAAAGACGGAATTGAATAAAATTTTATCGCTTGCATCACAATACGCAACGCTGGAAGGCGGGAAGAAACGCTTGACGGAAACGCAACCCACGCCCTCGTTAAAGGAAGCGAAAAAACGCTTGAAAACGACGGAAGAATGCGTCGCGTTGCTCTTTACGCACGGCGTTTCCAAAATAGAGTCGTTTCCCGCGTTTTCCGACGAACTCGGTCGGGCGAAAAAGGGTTCGGCACTCTCCTGCGGTGAGCTTTTGAAAATTGAAAATCTTTTGCGCAGTACGAGAATTGCGCATACGAGCATTCTTTCGGTTGCGGACGAGAATTTTGCGGACATGAAAGAGCTTGCGAACGCGCTGTATTACGACGAGACCTTGGAAGAGGATATCAAAACGAAGATTTTGAACGATTCCGAGGTGAGCGATTACGCCAGCGATAAACTCTATACTCTTCGCAAAGAAATCCGTTTGCTCAACGAGCGGATTCGATCAAGGCTTGCGGAGTACCTTACGGGAAGCGAGGGGAAATATTTGCAAGACGGTATCGTTACTATGCGAGATAACCGCTACGTTTTGCCCGTGCGTGCGGAATACAAGCGCAATATAAAAGGTTTTATCCACGACCGCTCGGCAAGCGGTGCAACCTTTTTTATCGAGCCGGAAGAAGTCTTGGAAATGAACAACGAGCTCCGTTCACTTGCCATCGACGAAAAGGAAGAAGTAGAAAGGATATTGGGCGAGCTTTCCAGAAGGGCGGGGTTTATCGGCGACGAGCTTAATAAAGATATCGAGATTTTGGAAGAAATCGATTCCTATTACGCTCGCGCGGAATACGCGTACAAACTCTCTTGCGTACAGCCCGAAATCAACGATTCGGGGCTTGTCCAAATCGATATGGGACGACACCCTTTAATCGACAGAAAAAAGGTCGTGCCCGTAAGTCTTTCGCTCGGAAAAGACTATCGCTTTTTATTGATAAGCGGTCCGAATACGGGCGGTAAAACGGTTACGCTTAAAATGGTCGGGCTGTTTTGCATGATGGCAATGTGCGGGCTGTTCGTGCCCGCAAAACGCGCCGTATTGTCCGTGTTTGAAGAGATATATTGCGACGTGGGCGATTCCCAAAGCATTGAGGAAAGCCTCTCTACGTTCTCTTCGCATATCACGAATATTATCCATATCGTCGAGAATGCCAACGAGAAGAGTCTTGTACTTATCGACGAACTTGGGGGCGGTACGGACCCCGACGAGGGGCAAGCTCTTGCAAAGGCAATCGTGGCGCATTTGCTTTCCACGGGTTGCGCGGGCGTGGTAACGACCCATTATACGGCGTTGAAAGAGTTCGCGTTTGAAACGAACGGGATTGAAAACGCGTGTATGGAGTTTGATTCGGATACCCTTCAACCCCTGTATATCATTCGTATCGGCTTGCCCGGTTCGAGCAACGCTTTGGCGATTTCCCGCCGATTGGGATTAAAGGAAAGCATTTTGCAAGACGCGCTTTCCAATCTATCAGAGGGTGTGCAAAAATTCGAGCATATCGTTCGAAGTGCGGAAGAAAGCCGCATTAAAGCGGACGAGCTTTTGAAAGAATGTAATAAAATGAAAGCCGAGTGGCAGGAAAAACTGCGCGCGTTGGAGATTGAACGGGAAAAACTCCAAAAGGAAAAGGATAAACTGTACGCTTCGGCAAAAGCGGAAGCGCGTAGGGTTATTAACGAACGCGCGGCGGAAGCGGAAGAACTGTTGGCGCAAATCGAAGAGATATTTGCCAAGGAAACGATTACGGAAGCCGACCTCATTCACGCGAGAACGCTAAAAAACCGTTTGCGCGATAAGGTGTACGATACCGAAAAAGAAGAGATCGCCAAACCGCAATATAAACAGGCGACGGAAGCGGATATTCGCGTGGGCGCGAAGGTGTATTTGAAAAATACGAACCAAGAGGGCGTCGTACAAAGCGTTCGACCGCAAAAAAAAGAAGCGGAAGTATTATGCGGAAATATGCGTATACGCGTTAAATTTTCCGAACTTTGTGTTGTAATTGGCGTGGAAAAGGCGCAAACTGCTAAAAAACAGCCCGCAAGGCGTGGGGAAGAGGATAAAGTGCAAGTAAAAAAGAATCTTGCCCCCAAACCCGTTCCTTCGCTCGAATTGAACGTGATCGGTATGACGGTGCAGGAAGCTTTGGTGGAAGTGGAAGCGTTTATCGACGCCGCCGTCGTGAGCAATTTGGAAGAAGTGCGGATCGTGCACGGCGTAGGCACGGGCAAATTGCGCGCGGGGATTCACGACTTTTTGAGAAAGCATAAGAACGTCGCGGAGTTTCGCTTGGGTAGGTATGGCGAGGGCGAAACGGGCGTTACGGTGGTGAAAATAAAGTAAAAGGGCATAACCGAGAAAAAAGAAAAATAGGATATTACGGAATCTTTTTTCGAGGTGTGCAATGAAAAGAAAAAAAGTTTGTCGCAGTTGTCAAAAAGAAACGAAAATCAATTTCGTAACCAATCTCGTGCTCGGCGTTTTGGTGCTTTCCGTCGGCGCGCTTTGCCTCTCGCCCGCGGATTCGGCTTTGCAAACGAACGGTGCGAGCGGTGAAATTTACCGCCGTGGCAGTGACGATTCCAAAAGCGTTTCTTTGATGTTCAACGTCTATTGGGGAACGGAGGAAGTATACCGCATTTTGGATATTTTACGCTTGCACCAAGCCAAAGCCACCTTTTTTATCGGCGGATGCTGGGCGGACGATAACGCGGAGTGTTTGAAACGAATAGACGGCGAAGGGCACGAGCTTGGCAATCACGGATATTTTCATAAAGACCACGCCAAACTTTCCGTTGCGGAGAACCGCAAGGAAATATCCGCCTGCAACCGTTTTATACAGCTTGCTACGCAAAAAACGCCCACGCTGTTTGCCCCGCCCTCGGGCGCGTACGGGGAAAACGTTTTGACGGCGTGCAAGGCGTTGAATATGAAAACGGTGCTTTGGTCGAGGGATACGATCGATTGGCGGGATAAAAACGCTTCGCTTATCTATACGCGAGCAACGAAGGGCGTGAAAGGTGGCGAATTCGTGTTGATGCACCCCATGCAAGAAACGGCGGACGCGTTAGAAGATATTTTGAAATACTACGAATCGGTTTCACTTTCCGTCGTTACCGTTTCGGAACACTTAAAATTATAAAAACGAGGAGATACGATGGTTTTTGAAAAGAGATACGAAAACGGGCTTCGGCTCGTGGTAAAAAGAATGCAAGGTTTGATGTCCGTAACGATGGGGATACTCGTGGGAACGGGTGCAAGCGCGGAAACGGACGCCGAGGACGGGATTTCCCATTTTATTGAGCATATGCAGTTTAAGGGCACGAAAAAGCGCAACGCGTTCGAAGTGTCCGACGCGTTCGACCGCCTCGGCGCGCAGGTAAACGCTTTTACGGGCAAGGATTTGACTTGTTATTATTCCAAATGCACGAGTGACCATACCTTAGAGTGTTTTGAAATCCTTGCCGATTTGTTCTTGGATTCCACTTTTCCCGAAGAGGAAATGGACAGGGAAAAGGGGGTCGTTTGCGAGGAAATTTCCATGAACGAGGACACGCCCGAAGATCTTTGCTTGGATTTGTTGGCAAACGCTTTTTACGGAGGACAAAATTACGGAAGGAATATTCTCGGTACGGCAAATAACGTGAAAGGTTTTACCTTTGACGATATTCAAAAATACAAAAAAGCGCGCTATTGCCCCGAAAATATCGTTATATCGTTTGCGGGGGATATCGATCCGGTAACGGCGCAAGCGCTTGTGGAAACGCATTTCGGGAAATTGGAGAAAGGGCAATTTGAAAAGCGTACACCCACGATTCTTCGCGCCCGTAAAAATCTCGTTAAGACGAAGCCGATCGAACAAATGCACCTTGGCATCGCGTATCCCGCGCTTCCGCGCGGACACGAATCGGAGGACGCGTTAAACGCGGTAAACGGCGTGCTCGGCGGTACGATGAGTTCCCGTCTTTTCCAAGAGGTTCGGGAAAAGCGCGGGCTTGCCTATTCCGTGTATTCCTATATTTCCCCGTTTGCGGAGTGCGGTTCGCAAATCATTTACGCAGGCGTTAATCCCGCGCAAAAGGATTCGGCGCTTGAAGCCGTTTATGAGGTCGTAAACGATATCCGTAAAAACGGTATCACGAACGACGAGTTCCTTCGCAGTCGCGAACAAATCAAATCGGGTATGTTTTTTAGCAACGAAAGCAGTAACGCGCAAATGCTTCTTTACGGGAAATATATGTTGCAGTTTGATAAAATCTTTGATTTTGAAGAAAAAATGCAAAGAATCAACGCAATGAGCTATGAAGACGCGCTTGCCGTTATTTCGCTCATGTTCAACGACGCGGACAAGGCGACTTCGTTGATTGGAAATATATGAAAAGCGAAAAAAGAAAAATCGGGTTTGCCCCCGTGTTCCAAGAAGACAGTCGCGTGTTGATTTTGGGTAGTTTTCCGTCGGTGAAAAGCAGACAAATCGATTTTTATTACGGAAACAAACAAAACCGATTCTGGAAAATGATTTGCGGGTATTTCGGCGAATCCGTGCCCGAAACGACGGAGGGAAAACGCGCGTTTTTGTATCGCAACAAAATCGCGCTTTGGGATATGATTACGGCGTGCGAAATAGACGGTTCGTCCGACGCTACCGTGCGAAACGAGGAAACGGCGGATTTAAGCGAAGTACTAAAAAAAGCGAAAATCGAAGCGATTTTACTCAACGGCACGCTGGCGTATCAACTGTTTTTGCGCTCGTACGAAGGAATTGCAATTCCGTATTATAAAATGCCCTCGACGAGCTCCGCGAATCCGCGTTACGAAGAGCAGGCGTGGAAGGAGGTGCTCGATGGAATATTCGCAGTTACTTGAAGAACTCAACGCCCATAAAGAAGAAGCGTTCGCCCTTTTTCAAAGAAAACTTATTCCAACGAAACAAAAAATTCTTGGCGTGCGCACGCCGATAATGCGTTCGATCGCCAAGAAATACGCGGGCGAGCCAAAACGGCTATTTTCCTTTCCCGACGAGTTTTACGAGGTGACTTTTATTAAGCTCACCGTTATATCTTCGTTGCCGTACGCTGACTTCGCGCTTTTCGTAGAAAAGTGCGTGGAACTTATGGATAATTGGGCGACTTGCGATTGTTTTAAGGCGAAATGTATTAAAAAGCATCGTGAAGAATTTTTACCCGTACTCGAAAGGATATTTGAAAAGGGCGGGGAATACTTTGAGCGTTATCCGCTCGTCGTACTATTGAACGAATATATAGAAGAAGCGTATATGCCCGTAATTCGCAGTTTTTTAAGCCGTGCAAACACGAAGTATTATTACGTGCATATGGCGGCTTCGTGGTTGACGGCGGAAGTACTTATTAAGCGTTACGAGGACGGATTGGATATATTAAACGGTGGCGTTTTGGATAATAAAACGCACGATAAAACAATACAAAAAGCGATAGAAAGCTATCGTTTATCAAAAGAACGAAAGGAATTTTTGCGTTCCTTAAAAATAAATAAAGTAAGGTAAGACTATGGACATTTTACAAACGATTACGGAAGAATTTAACCTCAACCCCACGCACGCAAAGAATATTATTTCCCTTCTCGACGAGGGGAATACCGTGCCCTTTATCGCGCGATACCGCAAAGAAATGACGGGTAGTTGCGACGACCAAGTTTTGCGTGCGCTTTTTGATAGGCTCACCTATCTTCGCAACCTTGAAAAGAGAAAGGAAGAGGTAGTCAATTCCATTACGGAACAGGGCAAAATGACGGAGGAAATTACCTTTGCGTTGGCTTCGGCGACCACGCTTACCGACGTAGAGGACGTATACCGTCCGTATAAACAAAAGAGAAAGACGCGCGCGTCCGTTGCAATAGCCAAGGGCTTGCAACCGCTCGCCGACAAAATTCTCGAACAGGATAAAACGCTTTCCGTTGAAAAAGAGGCGGAAAAATACCTTTCTGCGGAAGTTGTGAGCGTAACGGAGGCAATCGACGGCGCAAGGGATATTATCGCGGAAATCGTTTCCGACGACGCGGCAACGCGCAAAAAGCTTAGAAACTTCTTCTTCCGTCACGGGGAAATCGTTTCCTCGTACGCAAAGGGCAAGGAACAAGAGGACGAGGAAAAGAAATATGAAATGTACGCCGATTATCACGAACCCGTGGGCGAAGTGAAAGGACACCGTATTCTCGCGCTCAATCGCGGGGAAAAGGAAGAATTTTTGAAAGTTTCCATTCTCGTAAACGCGGATCTCGCAAAGCGTATCACGGCGGCGAATTTTATCAAGGACGGCGGGGAAAGCACGAAAATCGTGAAAGAAGCCGCGGAAGACGGATACGATCGGTTGATTGCGCCGTCCGTGGAAAGGGAAGTTCGCGCACAACTTTTTGAAGACGCGAGCGAGGAAGCAATCAAGATATTTGAAATGAACTTAAAACCGCTGTTAATGCAACCGCCCGTAAAAGATAAAATTACCCTGGGTTGGGATCCCGCGTACCGTACGGGTTGCAAAATTTGCGTGGTGGACGGAACGGGTAAGGTGCTCGATAAAACGGTCGTGTATCCCACGCCTCCGCAAAACAAAACGGAAGAAGCCAAGGTCGTTTTGAAAAAATTGATTGCAAAATACGGCGTGCAAGTCATTTCTTGCGGAAACGGTACGGCAAGCAAGGAAAGCGAGATTTTTATCGTGGAATTGATTAAGGAAATCAAGGCGGAAACGGGCAGAGAAGTGGCGTACGTAATCGTCAACGAAGCGGGGGCTTCTGTGTATTCGGCGAGTGCGCTCGGCGCGGAAGAATTCCCCGATTATGACGTTACGGCAAGAAGTGCGGTATCGATTGCACGGCGTTTGCAAGACCCGCTTGCCGAGCTTATTAAAATCGATCCTAAATCCATAGGCGTTGGGCAATATCAACACGATATGAACCAAAAACGCTTGGATGAGGCTTTGTCGGGCGTATTGGAAGATTGCGTAAACAGCGTGGGTGTGGACTTGAATACGGCGAGCGTGTCGTTGCTTCGCTACGTGGCGGGGTTAAACGCTACGGTTGCGAAAAATATCGTCACCTACCGTGAAGAGAACGGCAAATTTAGGTCGAGAAAACAGCTTTTGAAAGTACCGAAACTCGGCGAAAAGGCGTTTACGCAATGCGCGGGCTTCTTGCGTATCGATTGCGGGGAAAACGTATTCGATAATACGGCGGTGCATCCCGAGAGCTATGAAAAAGCGGAAAAATTACTCGGATTGTTCAAGTACACGAAAGAGGACGTGCGCGCGCGAAGAATTGCCGATCTTCGTCAAAAAATAAGCGCGTACGGCGCGGAAAGGGTAGCGCGGGAAACGCAGTTGGATACGGAAACGCTCTCCGATATCGTAACGGAGCTTATGAAACCCGGTCGCGATATTCGCGAAAGCTTGCCCGCGCCCGTTTTGCGCAAAGATTTGTTGAGTATTGCCGATTTGAAGGCGGGAATGGAGCTTACGGGAACGGTGCGTAACGTAGTGGCGTTCGGTGCGTTTATCGATATCGGCGTACATCAAGACGGACTCGTGCATATTTCGGAAATTACGGATAAATATATTAGCCATCCTTCCGAAGCGTTAAAAGTCGGGCAAGTGGTGCAAGTTCGCGTGAAAGAGGTGGATCTTAAAAAGAACCGTATCGCTTTGACGATGCGAAAGACGCCTAAAAACGGCTAAAACGAAAAATGTCGAAAAAACGCTTGACATTTATGGGAATTGATAGTATAATAATCTAAGTAAGTTTGAAAAACTTAAAATTTTGGAGGATACTTAATATGTTGGAAAAAATTCAAGCTATGCTTGCGGAAGCACTCAACCTGCCTTTGGAAAAGGTAACGCCCGACGCAAAGATCGTTGAAGATCTCGGTGCGGATTCGTTGGACGTTGTGGAACTTTTAAGCCGTCTTGAAGACGAATACGGCGTTATGATTCCCGACGAAGAGGTTGAAAACCTCGTTACGGTTGCCGACGTAGCAGCGGAAATTGAAAAACTTATTAAATAAGAAAAATTGAAGGAAACGCTTCCCAAACGGAGGCGTTTCTCTTTTTACGCTCGATTTTGTTTGAATGTTTGCGTTTTCGGGGCGCAAACGATTGCTTATTTTCTTTTTATATGGTATAATCTTACAGGAAAAAAATAAGAGGTAATCAAAATATGTTACAAGTTACAGGCGTATCTTTACAGTACGGGAGTAAAAAACTTTTCGAGGACGTAAATCTTAAATTTACGAAAGGGAACTGTTACGGTATTATCGGCGCGAACGGCGCGGGAAAATCTACCTTTTTGAAGGTGCTTTCGGGGGAAATCGAACCGCAAAAGGGGTTCGTTTCTATGGATAAAAACGAGCGTATGTCCGTTTTGCAACAAAACCAAAATATGTACGACGACGAAACGGTGCTTCGTACGGTTATGCTCGGCTATAAAAGACTCGTCGAGGTTATGGACGAGAAAGACGCGCTTTACGCAAAGCCCGATTTTACGGAAGAGGACGGTGTTCGCGCGGCGGAATTGGAAAGCGAGTTTGCGGAAATGAACGGCTACGACGCCGAATTTCAAGCGGCACAGCTTCTCAACGCGCTCGATATCGCCGAGGAAAATCATTATTCGCTCATGAGCGATTTAGACGCAAAGCAAAAAGTTCGCGTACTGCTTGCGCAAGCTCTGTTTGGCGACCCCGACGTATTGCTTCTCGACGAGCCGACCAACAACCTCGATATTAAAACGGTGCGTTGGCTTGAAAATTATTTGATGGATTTTGAAAACACGATTATTATCGTTTCGCACAACCGTCACTTCCTCAATAAGGTTTGTACGAACATTTGCGACGTGGATTTCGGCAAAATCAATATGTACGTGGGTAACTACGATTTTTGGTATCAAACGAGCCAACTGCTTGCCCGTCAACAAAAAGAACAAAACAAGAAAGCGGAACAGCGCGCAAAGGAATTGCAAGAATTTATCGCGCGTTTCGCCGCAAACGCTTCAAAATCCCGCCAAGCGACTTCGCGTAAAAAAGAGCTTGAAAAACTCACGATCAACGATTTCAAGCCTTCGCTTCGGAAATACCCGTATATCGATTTCAAATTCGAAAAAGAAATCGGACACGATATTCTTATGGTCGAGGGGCTTACGAAAGAGGGGTATTTCAAAGATTTGTCCTTCACCGTGCAACGCGACGAGAAAATCGGTATCGTTTCGGATAAGAGCACCACACTTACGATGCTTTACGATATTTTAATGGGCAAAGAGCAACCGGACGCAGGTACGGTAAAATGGGGCAAAACGATTAGCGTTTCCTATTTCCCTCAAAACAACAACGAATATTTTGAAAATTGCGACTTGAACCTCGTAGAATGGCTTTCGCAATACTCCAACGATCATTACGAAGAATACCTTCGCGGTTGGCTTGGTAGAATGTTGTTCTCGGGTGAAGAGGCTTTGAAAAAGGCGAAAGTTTTGTCGGGTGGCGAAAAAGTGCGTTGTATGCTTGCAAAAATGATGCTGGAAGGGAGCAATTTCCTCATTTTCGACGAACCTACCAACCACCTCGATTTGGAATCAATCACGGCGCTCAATAACGGTTTAAGCAACTACCGAGGCTGTATGCTGTTGACTTCGCACGACCAAGAACTTATGAATACCGTCGCAAACCGTATTATTGAAATCAACGAAACAAAAGTCTACGATAGACAAGTCACTTACGACGAATATATCGAAGAAACGACCTAATCATTTTCCATTTTCGTTAATATCTCCGATTATTTTACAATATTCGACAAAATATTTTACAATAAATAAAAATAATTTGAAATATTGTAAAATAATCGCTTTACATATTCCATAATTTGTAGTATAATGTTATTCGTCAGCTGGTGTTGACGAATAATATTTTTTTTGGAGGTGTGATTTTATGAAATCCAATTCTGTTATTTTGTTGGAGTCCAATACGGCTGTATTGGAACAAATGAAAACGGCGCTCGAAGAAAGCAAAGATTTTACCGTGCTTTACGCGGGCGACGACGGCGAGGAGGGCTTAAACGCCATATTAAACCGAAAACCCGACCTTGTGGTCGTGAGCATGTTTTTGAGGGGAATGGACGGTTGCAGTATTATCCGTACGGCGAAAAAGACTTGGTCGGAAGTGCGAATCGTGGCAACGGGCGTACCGAACGATTCCTTGATCGAGCGAGCAATGAGCGAGGGCGCGGCGTATTATTTCGTGAAGCCGTTCTCCGTTCAAACGGCGCTTGAACGCTTTCGCGAGCTTTTGAAGGACAAGCATGTAGAGTCGAAAGAGGGAAGCGTAGGAAAAAGAAAATCGGTAACGGTTGACGAGAAAATTAGCGAAATTTTTATCTCTATCGGTATTCCGCCACATATCAAAGGCTACGGATACTTACGCGAAGGAATCAAATTGACGGTGGAAAAACCGCAAATTATCAACAACGTAACGAAGGAATTATATCCAACGATTGCGAAACGGTTTTCAACTTCTTCAAGCAAAGTAGAAAGAGCGATTCGCCACGCGATAGAGGTTGCGTGGAATAGAGGTCGAATCGACGCGATTAACGCGATTTTTGGCGCGAGAATTTATTTGGGTACGGAAAAACCGACGAACAGCGAATTTATCGCGCTCGTTGCGGACAAGCTTATTTTGGAAAGTATGCTGTAAAAAGGAAAAGAACGGTTACGCGCTCGTAACCGTTCTTTCCTATTAAAGGAGGTTTCTATAATCTTAGTACATACCGCCCATGTCGCCGCCAGCGGGCGCAACGGGAGCGGGAGGGGTGGGAATATCCGTTACGATACTTTCCGTCGTCAAAAGGGTAGAGGCAACGGAAGCCGCGTTTTGAAGCACGGAACGGGTAACCTTGGTAGGATCGATAATACCCGCTTCCACCATGTCGCAATACTTGTTGTTCAATGCGTCGAAACCGCAGTTTGCTTTCTTGGAGCAAAGTACTTTATCAACGATCACCGAGCCGTCAAGCCCTGCGTTTTTCGCGATTTGTCTAATCGGTTCTTCCAACGCTTTCAATACGATAGAAGCCCCCGTTTTTTCGTCGCCGCTCAAAGAAGCGACCAATTTCTTAACGGTGGGGATTGCGGAAAGAAGCGCGCTACCACCGCCGGGCACGTAACCTTCTTCCACAGCCGCGCGCGTAGCGGCAAGCGCGTCGTCGATACGGAGTTTCTTTTCTTTCATTTCAACTTCCGTCGCCGCGCCTACGCTAATGACGGCTACGCCACCTGCGAGTTTCGCAAGGCGTTCTTGCAATTTTTCTCTATCGTAATCGGATTTCGTTTCCGCGATTTGCGATTTGATGGAAGCGATACGCGCTTTGATGTCGTTTGCGTCACCGAATCCGCCTACGATCGTCGTATTTTCTTTGTCTACGCGAATCGAGGTGGCTCTACCGAGCATATCAGGGGTAACGTCCTTAAATTCGATCCCAAGATCGGAGGAGATGACCTCACCACCCGTCAATACGGCGATATCGCGAAGCATTTCTTTTCTTCTGTCACCAAAGCCGGGGGCTTTTACCGCAACGGAATTGAATACGCCTTTAAGCTTGTTGACGATAAGCGCGGCAAGTGCGTCGCCTTCAACGTCTTCCGCAATGATAAGAAGCTTTGCACCTTGTTGGGCAAGCGGTTCGATTACGGGCAAGATTTCTTGTAAGCTGGAAATCTTTTTATCCGTGATAAGGATATACGGGTTTTCAAGCACGGCTTCCATTTTATCCGTGTTCGTTACCATGTACGCGGAAGCGTAACCGCGGTCGAACTGCATACCTTCCACGGTGGAAAGTTCGGTATTCATGGATTTGCCTTCTTCTACGGTGATAACGCCGTCTTTACCGACGATTTCCATAGCTTTTGCAATTAACGCACCCACTTCGGGATCGCCTGCGGAAATTGCAGCGGTTTGCTCGATCGCTTTGTTGCTTTCTACCGCTTTGGAAATGGTTTTAAGGTGTGCCACGGTCGCGTCAACCGCCTTTTTAATACCGTCTTTTAAGATAACGGGGTTCGCGCCTGCCGCAAGGTTTTTCAAACCTTCGCGAACGATTGCTTGCGCCAAAACGACAGCCGTCGTCGTGCCGTCGCCCGCAACGTCGTTGGTTTTGGTAGAAACTTCTTTTACGAGCTGTGCGCCCATGTTTTCAAACGGATCGGCAAGTTCGATTTCTTTTGCGATCGTAACGCCGTCGTTCGTGATAAGGGGAGCGCCGAATTTTTTGTCGAGCACTACGTTTCTGCCCTTAGGACCAAGAGTGATTTTCACGGTGTCCGCGAGTACGTTTACGCCCGCTTCCAACGCCTTTCTTGCTTCTTCGCCGTATTTGATTTGCTTTGCCATAATGAATGATACTCCTTGATTGAAATTTAGTCTTCCACGATAGCGAGAATATCGCTTTGCTTAATAATGGTAAATTCTTTGCCGTCTACTTTGAAGTTAGAACCCGCGTAGTTGGAGCAAAGAACTTTGTCGCCTACTTTCACTTGCATGACGATTTCTTTACCGTCAATAATTCCGCCGGGACCGACTGCAACCACTTGACAGGTTTGCGGTTTTTCCTGTGCGGAAGAGGGAAGGAAGAAACCGCTCTTGGTCTTTTCTTCCACGGTTACGCTTTCTACGACTACTTTGTCGAATAAAGGTTTGATATTCATAAAAAATCCTCCGAAATGTTTTGGGCGTAATGCGCCCGCATTTTTTTATACGGTTATATTATAAACAGAAATACGGCTCGGTCAAACAAAAAAAGGAAAATTCTTCCGAAAATTTTTCAAAAAATAAACTTGGCGGTAAAAATGCGGTGCAAAGGTTTGATTTTCATAAAAAAAAGTGTTATAATAGATAGTGGATACGAATGATATAAGGAGAAACTTTATGCCAAAAATGGATAAATGGGACGTAAGGTTCATGCAACTTACAGAAACGGTGGCGACTTGGTCGAGCTGTTTTCAAGTAAACCGTCACGTGGGGGCGGTTATCGTGAAAGATAAGCGCGTAATGACGACGGGCTATAACGGCGCGCCCGCGGGTATTAAAAGTTGCGAAGAGAAAGGGGAATGTTTAAGAAGAAAACTCAACGTTCCAAGCGGTACGAAACAGGAAATTTGTTTTGCCGTTCACGCGGAGCAAAACGCGATTATTCAAGCGGCGAAATGCGGAATCAATATCAACGGGGCGACCCTTTACTGTACGCACCAACCTTGCGTAATATGCGCGAAAATGATTATTAACGCAGGTATTACGCGCGTCGTATATAAAGACGGATATCCCGACGAATTTTCCATGCAACTGTTTGAAGAGGCAAACGTCAAAGTGGAAAAATTCGAAGAATAATTGTAAAATAATATGGAGAGAAGAACTATGCAAAATCCTATCGTAACTTTTGAAATGGAAAACGGAAACTCGTTTAAGGTGGAGCTTTATCCAGATAAAGCCCCCAATACGGTCAATAACTTTTTGTCGCTCGTGCAAAAAGGTTTTTACAACGGCGTTATTTTTCACCGCGTAATCGCAGGATTTATGATCCAAGGGGGCGATCCCGACGGAAGAGGTACGGGCGGTCCCGGTTATCATATCCGCGGGGAATTTTCCTCCAACGGATTTAAGCAAAACGATATCGCGCACGAGCGTGGCGTAATTTCCATGGCGCGCGCACAACACCCCGATTCCGCGGGTTCGCAATTCTTCGTTATGCACGCGGACGCCGATTATCTCGACGGGCAATACGCGGCGTTTGGAAAGGTTATCGAGGGTATGGAAACGGTGGACGCGATTGCAAGCGTAAAAACGGATTGGAGCGACCGCCCTTACGAAGAACAAAAAATGAAAAAAGTTACTTGCGAAACTTTCGGCGTGGAATATCCCGCGCCCGTAAAAGCGTAAAACGGAGTAAATTATGACGGAACACGATATTTATATCAATCCCTTGACGACGCGTTATGCAAGCAAAGAAATGCAAAAGGCGTTTTCCGACGAAAAGAGATTCAAGCTTTGGAGAAAGCTTTGGATTGCTTTGGCGGAATCGGAAATGGAATTGGGGTTGAATATCACGCAGGAACAGGTTGACGAGTTAAAAGCGTACGCGGAGGATATTGACTACGAGCTTGCAGAACGCTTCGAAAGAGAGGTTCGCCACGACGTTATGGCGCACGTAAAAGCGTACGGAACGCAGGCGAAATCGGCACTTCCCATTATCCACCTCGGCGCGACGAGCTGTTTCGTAGACTGCAATGCGGAAGCGATTATGCTTGACGAGGCGCTGGATATTCTCTTGAAAAAACTCGTCAACGTAATGGATAAGCTCAAAAATTTTGCGCTTAAATATAAGGATTTACCTACGCTTGGCTTTACGCATTTGCAACCTGCACAGCTTACGACGGTAGGTAAGCGCGCAACGCTTTGGTTGCAGGATTTGGAAATGGACTACGAGAATTTAGTGCACTTAAAATCTTGCATGAAATTGCGTGGCGTAAAAGGTACGACGGGTACGCAGGCAAGCTTTATGGAGCTTTTCGGCGGGGACGAAGAAAAGGTTAAAAAGTTGCAAGAACTCGTCGTTAAAAAAATGGGTTATGAAAAAGTTTTCGGGGTTACGGGACAAACCTATCCTCGGAAACTCGATTATAATATTCTTTGCGTACTTTCTCAAATCGCGCAAAGCGCGTATAAATTCTCCAACGATATTCGTATCTTACAAAACATGAAAGAGATTGAAGAGCCGTTCGGGAAGAAGCAAATCGGTTCGTCGGCAATGGCGTACAAACGCAATCCCATGCGTTCGGAGAGAATCGGTGCGCTCGCTCGATACGCTATTTCTTTGCCTATGAACAGCGCGATTACCGCTTCTACGCAATGGTTTGAAAGAACGCTCGACGATTCGGCAAACCGTCGTATCGTAAACGCGCAGGCTTTTCTCACCGTGGACGCTATTCTGAATATCTATATGGACGTTGCGGAAAACCTCGTCGTCTACGAAAAGGTTATTGAAAAGCATATCCGCGCCGAACTTCCGTTTATGGCAACGGAAAATATCATGATGGCTTGCGTAAAAGCGGGCGGAAGTCGCGACGAATTGCACGAGCGTATTCGCGAGCTTTCTATGGAAGCGGGAAGAACCGTGAAAGTAGAAGGCAAAGAAAATAATTTAATTGAACTCATCAAAAAAGACGAGCTGTTCAAGCCCGTTTGGGATAAGCTCGACGAAATTCTCGACGCGAAAAACTTTATCGGCAGAGCACCGTCGCAAGTCGTGGAGTTTATCCAAAGTGAAATCGAACCGATTTTAACCCGCCATAAGGATTTACTCGGGGAATCGGGCGACGTACGCATATAATAAAGGAAAGGGGAATTATATGATTTACGATATTGCAGGGCTTCGAATTCTCATTCAGAACCGTTGTAAATACACCGAAATGTTTTGCAAGGCGTATTTGTCCGACGATCAAACTTCGCCTTACGACATAAGCGCGACCGTCACGAACGAGGAATTTTACGAGGAAAAGAAAGCTTCTTCTCAATTTTCCGACGGGTATATCGAAAATATATGCTTATATCGCGCGATTTGTCGGCAAATGCCCGTGTTAAACCGTATGCTCTTGCACGCCGCCGTTTTGGAATACGAGGGGAACGGGTACGCGTTTTTAGGGCGTAGCGGTACGGGAAAATCTACGCATACGGGGCTTTGGTTAAAACACTTGGAAGGCTCGAAAATCGTCAACGGCGATAAGCCGATTTTGCAATCGACTGAGCAAGGTTTTATTGCTTACGGTACGCCTTGGATGGGTAAAGAGGGCTTAGGTTGTAATTCGTCCGCACCGTTAAAAGGGCTTTGCTTTTTGGAACAGGCAAAAGAAAATTCGATTACTCGTCTTACCCCCGCGGAAGCGGCTTCGCGCATTTTCGTGCAAATCTTATTCCCCGAAGACGAGAAAAACGCGGCGAGAACGCTGGAGCTCACCGATAAATTGGTGACGGAAACGCCTGCGTATCTTTTGAAATGCAATATATCGAAAGAGGCGGTAAAAACCTCGTTCGAAGCGATGACGGGAAAACCGTATTCGCCTAAAAATTAAAAAATAAGGGAGTTTTATTATGAAAATCAAAAACGGATTCGTACTTCGTAAAGTTGGCGGTGAAAGCGTTGTAGTGCCCGTAGGCGCTATGAGCAAGGAATTTCACGGAATGATCAATCTCAATGAAACGGGCGCTTTGCTTTGGAATTTCTATACGGAAGATCATACGGTTGAAGACGGCGTGGCGGCGCTTCTCGCCGAATACGACGTAGAAGAAGAAATCGCAAGACGCGACGTGGAGAATTTCTGCAAAGTCATCACCGAAAACGGTTTTGCGGAATAAGGAAAACGATGGAACAGGAAAAGTATAAAATCGAGGACGTAATGCGGGAAAAGGGCGCGTATATCGGTCCGACGGTAGGGGTAAGTATGTTGCCCATGTTAAAAAACCGTCGCGATACGATCGTCGTACGCCCCAAAACCGAGCGTTTGAAACGGCTGGACGTCGCGCTTTATAAGCGTGGCGATGCTTACGTGTTACACCGCGTAATTCAACCGATCGAGGGTGGCTATATTATTCGTGGCGACAACTGCTACGCGGACGAGCATATTCCCGAAGACGCCGTATTCGGCGTTCTTACGGAGTTTTTCCGTAAGGATAAGCATTATTTTTGCACGGACAAAAAATATTTGCGTTATGCGGAACGGCGAGTGCGCTCCTATCCTCGGCGTATGTTCTTTTTGCGCGTAAAAAACAAGATTAAAGCGGGAATTAAAAAGTTTTTGCGCATTTTTAAGAAGAAAGATAAGAAGGAATCATGACGGAAGAAAAAGCAACGAAAAACGGTAAACTTTGGTTGAAAAGGGAAATGCGCCCGTATCGCGCGTTTATCCTTATTTTAGCGTTGCTTTCTGCGTTGGCAACGGGGCTTTCGCTTGCCTTTGCTTACATGACGAGATACCTTATCAACAGCGCGTCGCAAGGGGACTCGAATAAGCTTTTGTTCTTTTCGCTCTTGCTTTTGGGGCTGCTTTTGGTGCGTATTGCCTTGCAAACCGTTTCGGGATACAGCTCGGAAAAACTTCGCGCCAAAATGACGGCGCGACTTCGTACGCGTACATTTTCTAAAATGTTGCGTTCCGATTACGGCAAACTGCAAGCGTATCACAGCGGTGAGCTTTTGAACCGCTTGACGACGGATATTCAAGAAGTCGTCGCAGACACGGTAGGGCTGTTGCCCGCAATCGTTGGTTTAATCGTACAGTTCGTAGGCGCAATCGCGGCGCTACTTACGATCGATCCGTTCTTTACTTTAATTTATATCGTATGCGGAGGAATCTTCGCGGGAATTACCGCGTTTTTCCGTAAACAAATTAAAAAACGCCAAAAGGAAGTTTTACAGGCGGACGGCGAATCCCGCGCGTTTATGCAAGAGGGTATCTCTTCCGTTATGACTTTGAAAGCGTACGGCGCGGAAGATAAATCCACGCAAAAAGCAAGCGTTTTTGCGGATAACTATTATAAAAAGCGTATGCGCCGTTGTACGCTCCGCGCGATCATGAACGCAGTATTCTCTTTGCTTAGCAACTTCGGCTTGATTTTCGCCGTCGTTTGGTGTAGTATTAGCGTGCTTCGCGGAAACGACGACTACGGTTCGATTCTTTCCGTAATTTTGTTGCTTATGCAACTGCAACACCCTCTCACGAGTTTTTCTTCCATATTGCCCGTATATTACGCGCGAATCGCAAGCGGGGAACGCCTCGCGGAAATCGACGATATTCCTTGTGAGACCTTGGCAACGAAAGAAGAAATCGACGAAGATCTTTACGCGAAAACGCAAGCCGTTGAACTTAAAGGCGTTACCTTTACGTACGGTCGTGATACCGTGCTTTCGGGGGCGGACGCAATCGTGAAAAAAGGGGAAATCGTTTGCTTGACGGGTGCTTCGGGCGCAGGAAAAAGTACGGTTTTCAAATTGATTTTGAGCGTTTACGAGCGCGCGGAAGGCACGATATCTTTGCTATTTAACGACGGCTCGTCTATGCCCCTAACGGCAAAGGAACGGTTGCTGTTTGCCTACGTACCGCAAGGAAAATTCCTTTTCTCGGGTACTATCTACGAAAATTTGACCTTTTTCGCGGAAAATCCTGAAAAAACGGTTACGCAGGAACGCATTCGTTCCGCTTTGGAAATCGCTTGCGCTCAATTCGTTTGGGATTTACCGCAAGGCTTGCAAACGCCTTTGGGTGAGGGTGGCGTAGGTCTTTCCGAAGGGCAAACGCAACGGCTTGCCGTGGCGAGGGCAATCCTTTCCGACCGTCCGATTTTGCTTTTGGACGAAGCGACTTCGGCTTTGGATGGCGAAACGGAACGCAGGCTTTTAGAAAATATTAAAGCGTTAGAAAATAAGACCTGTTTAATCGTAACGCACCGCCCCGCCGCGCTTGATATAGCGGACGCGGTTTTGCGCGTGGAAAGTGGAAAAATTACAAGAACGGAAAGAAAAACGGAACTCGGTTGAGTTCCGTTTTTATCTTATTCGGTAATAATTTGAGGGGGATTTTCCACTTTGATCGTATCGGGTAAATCGTGGTTACTTACTATATAATCCACGTCGTTTAACGAGCAAAGGTGAAAAAGGGAAGTTTTGCCGAATTTCGTGCTATCGCATAAGAAAACCTTTTTCGTTGCATGTTTAATCATGGCTTTCCGAATCACGTTTTCTTCTTCGAAACAGTCGTATATTTCCCCGTCGTCGTTGACGGCGACGGCGGAAAAGAAAGCTATATCCGCATGGAAGTTTCCGATCATTTCCTCGGCGTAATGCCCGACGAGGACGGACGGATTCACCGATTCGATATAACCGCCCGTAGAGTACGCCGCGATATTGTTTTTTGCAAGCAAAGAAAGAGTGTCCACGCCGTTGGTAATCACGCGAATATTCTTAAATTCAGATAAGTATTCGGCGATAAAAAACGCGGAAGTCGTTCCGTCAAGGAAAATCAAATCCCCGTTTTTAATAAGCTTTATTGCGGCAAGCGCCATTTTTTTCTTTTCAAAACCGTTTTGATGCACGCGGAAAGTAAAGCTGGGAAAAAAACTGTTGTCGTCGTTGATTTGCGCACCGCCGTGGGTACGGATCACCAATCCCTTTTTTTGTAGCGCCGATAATTTACGGCGCACGGTAGAGGGGCTCACGAACAGTTTTTTTGCCAACGTATCAATATCGGCGTATTGCTCTTTTTGCAATATATCGAGAATTTCTTTTTCTTGTGCGTCTTTCATATTCCCACCGTTTTTGCGAAAAATGAGCAGAAAAAATGCTCGTTTTTCCATTATTATTATCAAATTGGCAAATCGCAAAAAAATCTTTGCTTATTTTGCTTAATTATATTATAATATAATCGTAAGAATGTGTCAAGTAATTTTGACGAAAAGGAGAAAGAATGTTTGACGTAATCGTAATTGGTGGCGGTGTAATTGGCGGCACGATCCTTCGGGAATTAACCAAATACAAGTTGAACGTTTGCCTTTTAGAAAAGGAAAACGACGTTTGTATGGGGCAAAGCAAAGCCAACAGCGGAATCGTACACGCGGGATTCGACGCTGTGCCGGGAACGCTGAAAGCAAAATTTAACGTATTGGGAAATCGAATGATGCCCGCGTATGCGGAAGAGCTTGGCGTGAAATTCGTAAACAACGGTTCGCTCGTCGTGGCGTTTTCGGACAAGGAAATGCAAACGCTACAAGCGTTAAAAGAACGCGGAGAAGCGAACGGCGTGACGGATATGGAAATTTTGAGTCAAGCCGAACTTCGGGAGCTTGAAAAAAATATTTCCGACGAAGCCGTGGGCGCGTTACACGCAAAAACGGGCGGGATCGTTTGTCCGTACGGACTGACCATCGCCGCGATCGGGAACGCCATGGATAACGGTGCGAAGCTGTACACCGATTTCGAGGTCGTTTCCATTGAGAAAAACGGCGAAGTATTTTCCGTTCGTTCCGCTTACGGGGAAGAAGTCAAAGGAAAACTTATTATCGATTGCGCGGGGCAAGGGAGCGGGAAAATTGCTGAACTTGCGGGCGACGATACCGTAAAAATCGGGGCAAGAAAAGGGGAATATATCCTCTTGGACAGAGAAAGCGGGGACTTCGTTTCGCATACGCTTTTCTTCACGCCCACCGAAAAAGGCAAGGGGATTCTCGTAACGCCGACCGCCGACGGGAATATTTTGCTCGGTCCAACGAGCGAGGAACAGGCTACGCCCTGTACGGATACGACGGCACAAGGGCTTGCGTTCGTTATTGAAAAAGTGCGTAAAATGAGCAAAAACCCGCCTCTTTATAATACGATTACATCGTTTGCGGGCGTTCGCGCGTATTCGGATAGACACGATTTTATTATCGAGGAGAGCAAAAAGGTGGAGGGATTGATCCTTTGCGTGGGCATCGAATCGCCGGGGCTTACTTCCGCGCCTGCTATCGCAAAATTCGTCGTGGAAGAGCTCGTTGGGAATAAGTTTGTTCTTGAAAAGAACGAAGCGTTTCACGGACGGCGCGAAGCGGAGTATTTCTTCAAACATTTATCGATAGAAGAAAAGAATAAAATCATTCAAAAAGATCCTTCGTACGGAAAAATCGTTTGCCGTTGCGAGCAAATCACGGAAGGGGAAATTTTACGCGCGATTCGCGAAAACCCGCCCGCAAAGAATATTGACGCGGTGAAACGGAGAACGCGTTCGGGTATGGGTAGATGCCAAGGCGGTTTTTGTCAACCGTTCGTTGCGGAATTGATTGCAAGAGAAAACGGTATCGCGCTTGAAGAAGTTACGAAAAACGGGAAAGGTTCTAATCTCGTTACGGGGGTGAGCAAATGAAAATGAATTACGATCTCGTTATCGTCGGCGGTGGACCTGCGGGACTTGCCGCGGCGATTGCGGCATACGACGAAGGGATTCGCGATATTTTGATTCTTGAACGGGAAAACAAGCTCGGCGGAATCCTCAATCAATGTATACATAACGGATTTGGGCTTACGCGTTTCAAGGAAAGTTTGTCGGGTCCCGAATATGCGGCGCGGTTTGTGGACGGCGTTTTGGCACGCAATATCCAAGTGATGACGGAAACGACGGTGCTTTCCTTGACGAAAGATAAGAAAGTGACGGCAATCAACACGCAAAACGGCGTGTTCGTATTGCAGGCGAAAGCCGTCGTGCTTGCAATGGGCTGTCGTGAAAGAAGTCGTGGCGCTTTGAACGTGGCGGGCAGTAGACCTGCGGGGATTTACTCGGCGGGAACGGCGCAAAAATACGTGAATATAAAAGGTTATATGCCGGGGAAAAGCGTGGTGATTCTCGGTTCGGGGGATATCGGCTTGATTATGGCGCGCCGTATGACTTTGGAAGGGGCAAAGGTACACGCCGTTTGCGAGATTATGCCCTATTCGAGCGGGTTAAAGCGCAATATCGCGCAATGTTTGGACGATTTCGATATTCCGCTTTATCTCAATCATACGATTACGAAAATCGAGGGCGAGAAGCGGGTAACGGGCGTGGTTATCTCCAAAGTGGACGAGAACAAAAAGCCTATTCCCGGAACGGAAGTGCATTTCGATTGCGATACCGTCTTGTTTTCCGTCGGTTTGATTCCCGAAAACGAGCTTACGAAAGGCGCGGGCTTGGAACTTTCGCCCCGAACGCGCGGTGCGGTAGTATACCAAAGCCGTGAAACGGAAGTGGAAGGGATATTTGCGTGCGGAAACGTGTTGCAGGTACACGATCTCGTCGATTTCGTTTCCGAGGAAGCGGAGCTTGCGGGCAGGTACGCGGCGAACTATATTTTGTACGGAAAAACCGAGCGTGACGAAGTACGGGTTTCAAACGGGAAAAACGTGTCCTACGTCGTACCGCAAATCATTGATAAAAATATCCAAGGCAACGTGAAACTCTTTTTCCGCGTGACGAACACCTTCCGCGACTGTACGATTATCGCAAAATGCGGGGAGCAAGTATTATTGCAAAAGAAGAAAAAAATCGTCGTGCCGGGTGAAATGGAATCCATGCTGTTGACGGAAGCAAAACTCGCGGAGGCGAACGGCGAAATTCAAATTGAATTGGAGGAGAAAATATGAGCGTAAGATCGTTGACTTGTATCGAATGTCCTATCGGCTGTTCAATCGAAGTAACCGTTGAAAACGGCGAGCCCGTTTCCGTAACGGGAAACGCGTGTCCTCGCGGAAAGCTTTACGCGGAGAACGAAGTAATTTGTCCGCGTCGCGTGCTCACTTCCACCGTTCGCGCAGAAAACGGCGAACTAATACCCGTAAAAACGGATAAACCGATCAAAAAGGACGAGACGTTTGATTTAATGAAAAAAATTAACCGTGTCGTTTGCAAATTACCCGTAAAGATCGGCGATATTATCGTGGAAAATATTACCGAGGATATTAACTTGATCGCTACGGGAAACGCGGAGGGCGTATGAAAGACTTTTTTGGAAAAGACGCAAGCGTATTAAAGAATAAAAAACTGTTCTTGTTTGATATGGACGGTACGATTTACCGCGAAAACGATTTGTTTGACGGCGTTATCGAGCTGTTGGCGAAAATCAAGGAAAAAGGGGGCAGATACGCGTTTATCACCAATAATCCCTCAAAATCAGTAATTGATTACGTGAAAAAACTTAAAAAACTTGGGATTACGAACGCTACGGAAGAAGATTTCTTTACTTCCGCGCAAGCCACCGTTTTGTTGCTAAAAGAGAGATTTGGAGATAAATTGATTTACGCGCAAGGCACAAAGTCTTTTATCAAAGGTATTAAAAAAGGCGGGTTAAATATAACCGAGAAATATACCGAGAACGCGGCGGCAATTCTCGTTTCGTTCGATACCGAATTGACGGCGAAGAAAATGCGTGTGAGCTGTGAAATGCTTACGAAAAACGATATCCCTTATTATGCCACTAACCCCGATTGGGTTTGTCCCGTTTCGTTCGGTTCGATTCCCGATTGCGGTTCTATGTGCGTTGGCTACGAATATGCAACGGGCAAAAAGCCGATCTTTATCGGAAAACCCGAATCTTTGATGGTCTTCGCCGTTATGGATAAATTTTCGGTGAAAAAGGAAGAAACGGTGGTGATCGGCGACAGACTGTACACCGACGTAGCGGCGGGCGTCAACGCGGGCGTGGATACGATTTGCGTTTTGAGTGGTGAGGCTACGCTTGAAGACTTGGAAAACAGCGATATTAAGCCTACTTTCGTTTTGAATTCTGTGAAAGATATCGTCTTATAACGCAAAAAAATAGCGGTCTTTTCAATTTTAATGAAAATGCAAAGTTTTTGTAAATTTTATGTAAATTTTCTTTCGATTTCATATTGACAAATGCAATTCATTATGATATAATATATATATTGAAAGAAGGAAGGAAAAGATATGCCTATTGCAACAAACCCTCAACTTATCATACTTATCGATTTACTCTTGTCGGTAGTGCTCGGATTTTCGATCGGTTTCGAGCGAAAATTGCGTTCCAAAGAAGCGGGGATCCGTACGCATACGATCGTTTGCTTCGGTTCGGCGTTAATGATGATCGTTTCCAAGTATGCGTTCGGCGGAGAGGCGGACTCGGCGCGTGTGGCGGCGCAAATCGTTTCGGGGATCGGTTTCCTTGGCGCGGGCATGATCGTTTATAGACAGCACGAGGTCAAGGGGCTTACGACGGCGGCTGGCGTTTGGGCAACGGCGGGCGTTGGAATGGCGTGCGGGGGCAGGCTGTATTGGATTGCAATCGGCGCAACCTTAATTTTGATTCTCGTACAATGCATTTTACATTTGAAATATCCCATTTTTAGAAATAAAAGAGCCTATTCGGTAAAAATCGAGTTCATGCAAACGGGCGACGAAAATTTGAAAATTAAAGAAATTTTCGGAACGGACCGTTTTAACCACCTCGTCATTTTACGCGAAGAGGGGAAAGTGGTATACAGCGCGACGTTGAATACAGATCAAGAATTTTCTTCAACGAAGTTGAACGAAATTATCACGCAAAACGATTTTATCCGATCAATCGAGCGTTGCGATAACGAGTAAAATATTTTTCCCGCCTGTTTAGGCGGGAAATTTAATCCTTGCAATAGCGAGTTTTTTGAATATTTCCCCGTTTTTTCTTCTTTTTTTGAAAAAACGGAAAATCTTCGTTTTTTTTACTCAAAAATATTTGACAAATGTTTTTTTTTGTTATATAATAGCTACGTCGTTAGGGGAGTGGCTCAACGGTAGAGTAGCGGTCTCCAAAACCGTAGGTTGCGTGTTCGAATCGCGTCTCCCCTGCCATTAAAGTAAAGCGCATTTGTCTAAACGATAAATGTGCTTTACTTTGCCCTTTTAGGGCTTTTTAAACCCTTTTTTGATTGTTTTGATAAAATTTTGATAATGCGAAATCAAAAACGGCGTAATTAGGTTGTCTACATTCCTAAAAATGCAGTTTGACTTTTTTAATAACTAACTTTAATAAAGTACAACATTTTACACTCCCACAACGGGACTTGAACTTATAAGTTGAGTAATATCAAAAAATGCTTGAAAAGATAATGCAATCATGTTATAATAAAATTAAGAATTATATGGTGATATAATTAAAAATTTAATAGAGGTGGGATATGAAAAAACTTAAATCAACAGTTTTATTTATAATAGTTACTGTTTTTTGTGTTTTTTGTCAAGGGTGTTTTTTACCATATAAATACAAGGGTGAGCGCGTTGATCTTTATACAGTAGCCGTAAATAATATATTTAAAGCGAGTGGATATATTTCAAATGGAGAAGTTCTATTCGATCCAATCATAGAGATAATAGAAGAAGATAGATATGGGAGAGTAATGTTTTATTATTATGAAGGCTGCGGTTATTATGATAAAGAACATATGTATGAAAGTGCCTATTTCAATGATAGCTATACAATTCTTGTAATGCAAAAGAAAACAGATAGTTACGTTTATTTTTATGAGGATTATTGCTATGAATCGTATAAGATAGAAGATAAGAAGTTTTTAAAAGACGGTGTTTTTGATTATACGAAATCAAATTCTTCTGAATTGAAAGAACTAAACGACTGGAATAAAGAAATACATGAAGAAAAATGCACGAAAAAGCCTTTAACGACCAGGAATAAAGGAAAATTAAATGTTTCAGAAGAAACGTTTGAAAATATTATTAGCAATTATGCTAAAAATACAGGGTATAAAGGAGATGATCATATATATAGGTATGACATATATAATACCTCGGACACATATGGGCGGGAATTGTATTACGTGTGGGGAGTAGGACGTGACGTGTATGGAGAAGGAGTAAGCCCAACTTCAAAAACGCAATATTATGAATTTGCAATAATATTTAATCCTGATGGAAGTTATACTGAAGATACTTTTATAATAGAATTGCAAGATACGATTAACTGTAAAAATCAGATTTTTTCCTTTAAGCAGTTAAATCAGTGGAATGAACCATATATTTTTAATTAGGATAAAGGGAATAACGTTTTTTTGTGAGTGAACAACAAAAATATTTTAGTCATTTCGTTGTTCTACCCTATAAACACAGGGCGATTTTAGAGATTTTGTTGTACTAACGCAAAAATTCGTTCGATTTTTTCGAACGAATTTTTTTGTTTGGCAAACGGAAGAGTAGCGTAACCCACCAAAACCAAAGGTTGCGTGTTTGAATCGAGTCTAACCCTACTAAAATCCAATCGCAAAAGTGGTTAAATTTTTTCTTTGCACAATGAAAGCAATTGAATGAGCACTTTTTCTTTAAGGGCAAGCCGAAAAGCTTGACTCTTCCTAAAAAAGATTGTATAATTATCCATATAATTATTGAAAGAGGTTTACATGAAAAGCGTAACACTTTATACGGACGGCGCGTGTTCGGGGAATCCCGGTGTGGGCGGATACGGCGGGATTCTTATTTACGGAGAAGTAAAAAGGGAATACAGCGGTGCGGAGGAACAAACGACGAATAACCGTATGGAAGTTTTGGCGGTAATCGTCGGTTTGAAGAAACTGAAATATCCATGTAAAGTGGACGTGTACAGCGATTCGGCGTACACGGTAAACGCCTTTTTGAACGGTTGGATTTTTGCTTGGAAGAAAAACGGTTGGAAAAAGGCGGACGGAAAAGCCGTTTCAAACGTAGATCTTTGGGAAGAACTTTTTTCGTTGACGAAAACGCACGAGGTTACTTTTCACAAGGTTGCAGGGCACGCGGATAACGAGCTCAACAACCGTTGCGACGAGCTTGCGCGCGGAGCAATCGTGGAGCTTAAAAAGACTTTACCTCCCGATTTAGATATCGTTGAACCGTAAAATTTTTATGAAATAATCATACTTTTCATAAGTTTTTGTCATACTATATTCGTATGATGAAAGAAAGATTAAAACCAAAAACTATATTAACGGGCGTCTTGTCGTTTCTATTTTTAACGGCAATTACGCTCGTTTTTTCCGTTCTTTGCGTTTATCGTTCAGAATTGTCGTTCGTGCAAGAAAAAAGAGCTTTGTTTGCGGTTATATCTTGCGTTTTGACGATTTGTGCGTTTGGTTTCTCCGTTTGGAGCGTAGCGACGAGAAGAGAAATGCTGTATAAAATCATGCTGAGCGTTTTCGGATTCGTGATTTTTTGCTTGGTTTTGCTTTTCATTTTACAAATGATCGGATTTTTCCAAATCGTAAAGGACGCGGAAAGCTTGCAGGCGTATATTGCCAAGGCGGGTGCTTGGATGCCACTTCTTTATATTCTTTTACAATACTTGCAAGTCGTGCTTTTGCCCATTCCCGGTACGCTAAGCACCGTAGTCGGCGTTGCACTCTTTGGACCGTTTCGAGCGACTTTGTATAGTTTGTTGGGGATTATACTCGGTTCGTTTACCGCCTTTTTTATCGGTAGGAAGTTTGGATATAAAGCCGCGATTTGGCTCGTTGGGGAAGATACGCTTTTGCGTTGGCAAAAAAAACTTAAAGGAAAAGATAATCTCGTGTTGACGCTCATGTTTCTTTTGCCGATGTTTCCCGACGACGTGCTTTGCATAATTGCGGGACTGTCTTCCATGTCGACGCGTTATTTCCTTACTATGATTTCTATTGCGAGAGTCCTTGCGATCGTAACCACCTGTTATTCGGTGGATATAATTCCGTTAAATACTTGGTGGGGGCTTTTGACTTGGGGGATTTTGCTTGCCGTTTTCGCGGTTGCTTTCATTTTAATATATAAAAATATGGACAAATTGCAAAAGTGGCTTGCAAAAAAATTCAATTTTTTTAAGAAAAACAAATAATATACTTCGATAAAAAGACACTTGTAAATGTTTTTCCCAATAAAAAGTAAACTATTGTCTTTTTTTGATAAAAAAAGTAATTTTTTTGCGTTCAATCGCTTGCTTTTTGAAATGATTTGTTGTATAATGATAATTGGTAGAGAGTTGGCAAAAAATCCAAGAATTGTCACTCAAATTTCTCGGAGGTACGTTATGGATAAAATTCAATTACTGCAAGAGAGAAAAGCGTTGCTTATGGAGGCGGGAAAAGAAATTCGCGGTCGCATAAACGCGATCGTGGACGAAAACAGCTTCGTCGAAACTTCCGCATTTAGCTTTTCTCAAAACGAGTTTTATGAACAGGACGTTGCGGGCGAAGGGGTAATTACCGGTTTCGCTACGATCAACGATTATCCTTTTTATATCGTTGCGCAGAATTTCAAGGTTCTTGACGGCGGTGTTTCCAAGGCAAACTGCGATAAAATCGCGAAATGCTTGGACGCGGCAGAAAAGAATTCTACGCCCGTCGTTTATATTTTGAATACGCGTGGGGTACAGGTCGGTGAAGGCGTCACCGTTTTGGAAGGACTTGGTAAACTGCTTTTAAGAAGCACGCAACTCAAAGGCGTCGTTCCTCAATACGTCGTCGTTGACGGCGAGGTATACGGCTCGGTTGCTATGCTTGCCGCGATTGCGGATTTCGCGTTTTTTATTAATAAAAAGAGCGTGTTGGCAGTGAACAGTCCTTTTGTTTTGTCCGCAAAAGCAGGTAAAAATCTTGCCAAAGAAGAGGTTGGCGGAGCAAAGGCTTTGGATAAAACGGGTATTCCCGCGTTCGAAGTGGAGGATATTGCCGAGGTTCGTGAAACGATTGCGAAGATTAGCGATTTGATTGATTGCACGATTACGGACGGCGTTGAACTTAACGAATCCGTTCCCGTGTTAAACGAAAGCGTAACCGCGGACAATTTAATGGAAATTTTTGAAGCCCCGATTGAAATTTGGAAGAGCTACGAATCGAGCGTTAAAACGGTGCTTGGTAGAATCGGCGGTATTGCCGTTGCAGCCGTCGTATTCGACGGCGGGGAAACGGGTGTAGAATTGACCTCCGCAAAATTGGCGAAAATTAGAAATTTTGCCGAATTTGCTTGTTGCTATCGCTTGCCGTTTATCACTTTTGCGGACGTAAAAGGAATTTGCGCTTGCGCTTGCGCAAACAACAGTCGGGTAATGAAGGAAGCCGCGGAATATCTCGATATCCTCGATACGATCGATACGGGGAAAATTGCGGTCGTTTACAAAAAGGCGATTGGGCTTGGATATTCGCTTTTCGCTTCGAAATCGGTTGGTTTTGATTATACTTGCGCATTTGCGAATGCAAGCATTTCTCTTTTTGATAACGCACAAGGCGCACGCATCGAACTTAGCGAATCGGGACTTGACGACGCGGTTATCACCGCGCGTTACGCCGATGAAAACGCCGATCCTATCCACGCGGCAAAGAACGGTTATATCGACGCGATCATTGAACCGCAGTTTGTTAAACAGTACTTGATTGCCGCCTTGCAAATGTTGGCGTAAAGGAGGGCAAAAATGCTTTTTAATTTATTAAGTGCTGATCCGACAAGAGCCGTAAGCATTGGTGAATCCGCCTTGTACGCGCTTTTAGGGTTTACCGTCGTATTCGTGGGAATTGCATTTTTGATTTTCGTCGTTTGGGCAATCGGTAAAATAATGGTGAAATTCAACGGAGTCAAGGAATCAAAAGAGAAAAAAGCGGTAACGAAAACGGAAGTGGCAAACGATTTGGCTGTTAGCGAATCTGTTTCGGAGGAGATTTCCGAAGAAACGGTTGCGGTAATTACCGCCGCGCTTATGGCGTATTATCAAAAGAACAATCCCAAGTGTGAATTCACGGTAAAAAGAATTAAAAGAATTTAAGGAGAAAAAATCATGCGTAATTTTATTATCACGGTAAACGGAAAATCTTATGAAGTTGGTGTTGAAGAAGTAGGGGCTTCCGCGCCCGTACAAACGGCTGCGCCCGTCGTGGCAAAAACGATTGCTACCGCCCCCGCGGCAAAGCCCGTCGTTGCAAACGGTGAAAAAGTAATTTCTCCGTTCCCCGGACTCATCAAGAACTTGCTCGTAGCGGAAGGCGCGACGGTGAAAAAAGACCAACCCATCCTCGTATTGGAGGCTATGAAAATGGATAACGATATCACCGCACCTTGCGACGGCGTCGTATCTTTTAGCGTTGCAAAGGGCGCAAACGTGGAATCGGACGCTGTTCTTGCGGTCATTTCTTAAAATAAAACGAACGGAGATCGTCCATAATGTTAAATAATGCACTCATTAATATCGGCGAAATGTTTTCGAATTTATGGCATTCGCTTGGACTCATGAACGGAACGTGGCAAAATTACGTCATGCTTATCGTTTCTTTCGTGTTGATGTACCTTGCGATCGTTAAAAAATTTGAACCGCTTTTGCTGTTGCCGATTGCATTCGGTATGTTTATAATCAACCTCCCCGGCGCGTACGACGTCGTTTGGGGGACGTACAAAGAAGGGCTTCCGCATACCTATGAAAACGTGGAAAACCCCGGGCTTTTGTGGTATCTTTTCTACGGCGTACAAAACGTAATCTACCCGCCGCTTATCTTCCTTGGGATTGGCGCAATGACCGATTTCGGTCCGTTAATTTCCAATCCCAAGAGCATGCTTATCGGCGCGGCGGCGCAACTTGGCGTATTCTTGACCTTGATTGCCGCGACGGTTCTTGGCTTTAACCTTGCGGCGGCTGCGTCTATTGCAATTATCGGTGGGGCAGACGGTCCTACGGCGATTTACGTTACGCAAATGCTTTCGAAATACGCACAGTTCAACGGAAACGACGTGGACTTGCTTTCCGCGATTGCCGTTGCCGCGTATTCGTATATGGCGTTGATTCCCATTATTCAAAAACCTCTTATGAAGTTGATCGTGCCTAAAAAGGAACGTACGATTAAAATGAAACCGCTTCGTACGGTTAGCAAAGTGGAAAAAATCATTTTCCCGATCGTCGTAACGCTCGTCGTTGGCTTGTTGCTTCCCGACGCCGTTCCTCTTTTGGGTATGCTCATGCTCGGTAATTTGTTGAAAGAATCGGGTGTATGCGACAGACTTTCTTCGCAAGCGCAAAACGGGCTTATGAACACGATTACCATTTTCCTTGGCGTATCGGTTGGCTGTAAGGCGTACGGCGCAACCTTCCTTTCTGGAACGACGCTCGGTATTATCGCGCTGGGACTCGTGGCGTTTAGTTGCGGTACGATCGGCGGGCTTTTGATGGGTAGATTGATGTGCAAGCTCTCCAAGGGCAAAATCAATCCTTTGATAGGTAGTGCGGGCGTGTCCGCCGTACCTATGGCGGCTCGAATATCCGAGGACGTCGGACGGGAAGAAGACCCGAGCAATCACTTGTTGATGCACGCAATGGGTCCGAACGTGGCTGGTGTTATCGGCTCGGCAATCGCCGCAGGTTTCCTGTTGGCAATTATATAATTTGACGGGGTAATTATTATGGAATTAAATTTTGAAAAAAGAAAAGTAATGCTCACCGAAACGATTTTGCGTGACGCGCATCAATCGCAAGCGGCTACGAGAATGCGTATTGAAGAAATGCTTCCCGTTCTCGAACAGTTAGACGAAATCGGCTACTATTCCATTGAAGCGTGGGGCGGGGCAACCTTTGACTCCTGCTTGCGTTTCCTTAATGAAGATCCTTGGGAAAGACTTAGAACCTTAAAGGCACACTTAAAAACGCCCATTCAAATGCTCCTTCGCGGTCAAAATTTGCTTGGTTATCGCCATTATGCGGACGACGTAGTGGAAAAATTCGTAGCCAAATCCATTGAAAACGGCGTCGGCGTTATTCGTGTATTCGACGCGTTAAATGATCCGAGAAACTTGGAAGTTTCCATGCAAGCCATTAAAAAATACGGCGGTGTTTGCGAAGCTACGATTTGTTATACGAGTGCAGTCGTTGACGGACAGGAAGTATTCACCAACGAATATTTCGTAAACCTTGCAAAACAACTCGAAGAACGGGGCGCGGATAATATTTGCTTGAAAGATATGGCAAACCTGCTCTTGCCCTTGAAAGCGTACGAGCTTGTAAAAGCGTTGAAATCGGCGTTAAAGCCTACCACGAAATTACATTTGCATACGCACAATACGACGGGCACGGGGGATATGGTGTATCTCATGGCAATCCTTGCGGGCGTAGATATCGTGGATACGGCGCTTTCGCCCCTTGGAAACGGTACTTCTCAGCCTGCAACCGAACCGCTCGTTGCAACTTTGAAAGATTCGCCTTACGATACGGGCATTGATATCAATAAATTACTTCCCATCATTAAACACTTCAAAACCGTTGAAAAGCGCTTGAAGGACGACAAGATTCTCAACGAAAAATCCAAGGGAATCGACGTAAATACGCTTCTTTATCAAGTACCCGGCGGTATGCTTTCCAATCTTATTAATCAACTTGAAAAAGCTGGTAAGATTGATAAGCTGACCGAATGTTTGGCGGAAGTTCCCAACGTAAGAAAGGATTGCGGATATCCTCCGCTCGTTACGCCGTCTTCTCAAATCGTCGGCACGCAAGCGGTTATGAATATCGTTATGGGTGAACGCTATAAAATGGTAACGAAAGAAACGCGCGACTTGTTTGCGGGAAAATACGGTACTTTGCCAATGCCCTTGAACGAAGAAGTGGCGGCAAAAGTCCTTGCCGGTGCAGAAAGAATTACTTGCCGTCCCGCGGATTTACTTGCGCCTGAATACGAGGCAATTAAAAAGAAGGTTATCGAGCTTGGCTACTATGAAAAGGAAGAAGACGTACTTTCCTATGCTGTATTTGAACAAGTAGCGGAAAACTTCTTCAAATGGCGTGAGGCTAAAAATAAGGGTGTTGACAGAGATCTTGCAAAAACGGGCGTTTATCCCGTTTGATAGGATATTGCAATCGTGAAACATTATTTGTGAAACTACGCAACCGTTTCTTAATGATTCGGTTGCGTTGCTTTTCCAAAAAAATAAAAATCGTGAAACAATATTTGTGAAACAAAATAATAATAAAATTTTAACGGGCAAATGGTCGTCTAAAAAATAGAGGAAATTTTATGAAAAGAGTATGTGTAATCGGCGGAGGCGCGGCGGGGTTAATGGCGGCGTATGCGGCAGCCGAAAAAGGACACGAAGTTCATCTTTTTGAGAAAAATGAGAAACTCGGCAAAAAAATTTATATCACGGGCAAGGGGCGGTGCAACTTTACGAATGACGTTCCTCCCGAAGAATTTTTACAAAGCGTAGTTCGAGGCGAGAAATTTTTACGAGGTTCAATTTATAGTTTTTCACCACAAAAAACGATAGATTTCTTCGAAAAATACGGTTTATCCGTCAAAGTAGAGAGGGGAAACAGGGCATTCCCAACTTCCGATCACGCAAGTGACGTTACGAAAACGCTTGAAAAAGCCTGTAAAACGGCGGGTGTTTTCATTCATTTGAATGAAAAAGTTGAAAAAATTATTACGGATAAGAATAATAATATACCTATGTCTGACATAGGTATTATGCCACGCGTAGTAGAGTTGTTGACGAATAAGGGAGTTTACTCGTGTGACACGGTAATCGTCGCAACGGGCGGTTTAAGCTATCCAACGACGGGTTCTACGGGCGACGGGTATATTTTCGCACAAAACGCAGGACATACCGTCACGGATTTGAAGTGTGGACTTTGCGGATTGAACCTTGAAGGAAATAGTTATAAAGATATGCAAGGCATAGCGCTTAAAAATATTTCTTTGTTTATAAAACAGGGAGAAAAGGTCGTTTATAGCGATTTTGGCGAGGCTTTGTTTACGCATTTTGGGATTTCCGGTCCTACCGTTTTGTCTGCTTCTTCAAAAATTAACCGATTACCCCTTTCTTCTTTGACGCTTTTTTTCGATTTGAAGCCCGCTTTGGACGAGCAAACGCTGGATAAACGCATTCTTCGCGATTTTGAGAAGTATAAAAATAAGCAAATTTTCAACGCTTTGACGGAGCTTTTGCCCCAAAAACTTATATCTTTCGTGCTTTCGGTGGCAAAAATACCCGAAAAAAAACCTGTAAACGCGATCACGAAAGAGGAACGATTGCGTTTATTGCACGCTTTGAAAAATTTACCGTTCCGTATAAAAAGTTTACGCGGTTTCGAAGAAGCGATTATCACTTCGGGTGGCGTAGAGCTTTCCGAAATCAACCCTAAAACCATGGAAAGTAAACGGATAATCGGTTTGAAATTTTGCGGTGAAGTATTGGATATAGACGCGTTTACGGGCGGATTTAATATGCAAATTGCTTTTGCTACGGGTTTTGCCGCGGGAAACACTATAAAATGAAACTTTTTTTCCGTGAAATTGCCCCAAAGGCTTGACGAAAAACGCATTTTTGGCTATAATTATTAGGAAAGAAACGGATTACGGAGGCAAAAATGACGGTTATACGCGGAGCTACTACGCTGGCAACTGATTGCAAAGAAGAAATCGCGCTTTCCGTAAAGGAAATGCTCGACGAAATTTTTCAAAGCAATCAATTAAAAAAAGAAGAAGTCAAGGCGTTCTTATTCTCGCTTACGACGGATATTCATTCCTTCCATCCCGCAAAAGCGGCGCGGGAAGCGGGTTACGATTTCGCTCCGTTGTTTGCTTGTATTGAGCCGGATATCGACGGTGGATTGGAAAAGTGTATTCGTTTGATGCTTTTTACTGAGCTTACCGACGAAAGAGTAGTCAAACATATTTATCAAAAAGGAGCTAAGATTTTGAGAAAAGATATTTCCGAAATTTATAATATTGCATTGGACGGTCCCGCGGGGAGCGGAAAAAGCACCGTAGCAAAAATCCTTGCGCGCGATTATAACATTTTGTACTTAGACACGGGCGCAATGTACCGTGCTTGCGGATTGAAAGCGTTACGCGAGGGGATTGACCCTAAAGACGACGAAGCCGTAGAAAAAATGTTGCCTTATTTAGACGTGAAAGTGGAATATAAAGAAGGAACACAGCATACGATACTTGACAGCGAGGACGTTTCGACGGCGATTCGTGAAAACGCGGTATCCATGGCGGCGTCGAGTATTTCCGCACACCCCGCCGTTCGCGTTAAAATGGTGGAATTGCAACGGGAAATCGCCAAGGGAATTTCTTGCGTATTGGACGGCAGGGATATAGGCTCTACGGTTTTGCCCGACGCGAAATTCAAGTTTTTCATTACGGCGGACAGTCGCGTGCGCGCCACGCGCCGTTATAACGAATTGAAAGCAAGAGGGGAAACGGTCGATTTTGAAAAATTGCACGAGGAAATCGTTGCAAGAGATAAACAGGACAGCGAACGCGCCTTTTCGCCCCTCGTATGCGCCAAAGACGCGATCGTTATCGATACTTCGAATATGGATATAGAAACGGTCGTTGCAACCGTAAAATCCGCGATTCAAGCGAAAATTTAACGGAACGGTGATTATGGAGAAGAAAACGAAAAAAGCGAAAACCATTACGGTAAAAGCGAATAAAAAAGGCAGGCATATCCAACCGTTTATGAATTTTTTGCGCGTTTTGGTCGTCCCCGTTTATTATCTTTTGAAGCCTTTCCGTTTTTACGGGGAACGAAAAGTAGGGAACGGCGCATATATTTTCGTATGCAATCATTATACCATGTTCGATATGGTATATCCTGCGACAACGACTTGGGAAAGTATTCATATTCTTGCAAAAAGCGAAGTGAAGAAACAACCCGTAATCGGTTGGCTGGCAAAAGCGATTAAAGTTATTTTTGCCAATCGCGACGGAAACGACGCGCGTACGCTGTTGGATTGTATTAAATGCCTCAAAAACGGCGAGAAACTGCTCGTTTTTCCCGAGGGTACGAGAAATAAAACGCAGGAAGAAATGTTGGAGTTTAAGCACGGTGCGTCGGTAATGGCAATTAAGACGAAAACGCCGATCATTCCTATCGTTATTTACGAAAAACCGCGTTTGTTCAAAAAGGCGCATATTTTAATCGATAAGCCGATCGAGCTTACGGAGTATTACGATAGAAAACTCACGCCAGAGGAATACGCGGAGGCGGACGAAAAAATTCGTAAGCGTATGTTGGAAATGAAAGCGGAGCATCGGGCGTATTTAGAAAGCAAAAAGAAAAAATAATCGTTTATGGAAATTATCGTAGCAAAAAGCGGCGGGTTTTGCCGCGGCGTACAAAAAGCGGTGAACACGGCGATGACCGTGCCCGCGGAAAATACTTATATTTTCGGGGAACTTATCCATAACCCCGACGTCGTTCGGCAAATTACCGATCGCGGACTTATAACGGTGGAAAGGCTCGAAGAAGTTCCAAACGGCGCGACGCTCATTATCCGTTCGCACGGCGTCGGACAAAAAATCTACGAGGAATGTGAAAAGCGAAATATCAAAATCGTCGATTGCACTTGCGAGTTCGTTCGCCGTACGCAAAAGATTATCCGCGAGGAATACGGAAAGGGGAACGCGATCGTAATCGTGGGAGAACGCAGTCATCCCGAGGTCGTCGGGCTCAACGGGTGGTGCGAAGACTCGGCGTTCATTTTTTCCTCAGAAGACGACGATTTTTCCGTTTTACCCGAAAAAAAATGCTGTATTGTGGCTCAAACTACCTATTCTGCAAAAAAATTTGAAAAAATTATAAAAAATATTGGTAATAAGAGTAGAAAAACAGTTGAAGTTTTTCAAACAATTTGCTATACTACTGTAGAGCGACAAAATGAGGCAAGCGAACTTGCGAAGAAATGCGACGCGATTTTGGTGATCGGAGGCTTGAACAGCAGCAACACCAATAAGCTTTTCGACATCTGCGCGAAGTATTGTCCGAACGTGTTCCGCCTGGCAAGTGCTGTCGAGCTCGAATATAAAAAAATCAAAAGATTTAAAAAGGTAGGTATTGTTACGGGTGCAAGCACCCCTAACGCGCAAACTCAGGAGGTTCTCTTAAAAATGGAAATGGAAACAGAAGCAAAAGCAACGATGGAAGAAGTTGTTGCGAAAATGGACAATCAACCGAAGTTCAAAAAAGGACAGTTGATTACGGCTACGATTTCGGAGGCTAGCGATGCCGGTATCGCAGTGTTACTTCCCAACACGAAGAAGGAAATAATGCTCGATAAAGACGAAGTAGACTGCGAAGTGTACAATAAGGACGATTATGCTGCGAAATTGGGTGAAGAAATCGAACTTATGGTCGTAGCGGTAACGCCTCGCGTCGTACTTTCTCAAAAGCAAATTAAGAAAGTGAAAGAAGAGGAAGCGATGATCGCTGAAATTTCTTCGGGCAAAGAATTTGAGGTTGAATGCAAAGGCTTCAACAAGGGCGGGTTGACTGCTGAACTCGGCTCTTACACGGTATTCGTACCCGCACGCGAAATTCGTTCGGGCTACGTAAAGGATCTTGAAAAATACGTGGGGAAAAAGCTGCGTCTTCGCGTACTTCAAATCAAAACGGAGAGAAGAAAGGAAATTATCGCTTCTCAACGCGTGATCATCGAAGAAGAAAAAGCTGCGAAAGAAGCTGCAAGAGCTGCGAAAGAAGCAGAATTCTTCGCGTCAATTCACGTTGACGATATCGTGGAGGGTAAAGTAGAACGCGCAACGTCGTTCGGTGCATTCGTATCCGTAAACGGCTTTGATTGTCTCGCTCACATTTCCGACTTGTCTTGGACGGGTGTGAAAGCTGTTACCGACGTTTTGGAAATCGGTAAAAAATATCAATTCAAAGTTCTTAAAATCGATCAAGAATCGAAAAAGGTTTCGATCGGTTATAAGCAACTCCAACCTCAACCTTGGGAGCTCGCCGCTGACAAATATGCGGAAGGCGACGTTATCCACGGTAAAATCGTAAGAATCGTACCTTTCGGTGCGTTCGTAGAAGTAGAAAAAGGAATCGACGGTCTCGTTCACGTTTCCCAAATCTCTCACGAATTCCTCGAAAATCCCACGACCGTTCTTTCGATCGGTCAAGAGGTTGACGCGAAGATTCTTAAATTGGACTGTGCGGAAAGAAAGATGACGCTTTCTATCAAAGCACTTGAACCCAAGCCCGAAGTAGCGGAAAGAAAATCCAAGGGCGCGAAAGGTGAAGAGGGCGAAGGAAAAGAGAAATCGAAGAAGCCCCGCGCTGCAAAACCTGCCGATGAAGTTACGGAATGGAACGAAGGCGATCTTGACGCCGGCGTTTCGATTGCCGATTTGCTCAATAAATAACCTCCGAGCAGTTTAATATCAAAAAATAAAAAAAGTCTGCCTTTATAGCGATTAAAGGCGGGCTTTTTGGTTTATATATAATCGTTGAAAATTTCAACGCAAGGAGAATTATTATGGCAAAAAAAGGTAAAATCAAAATTTCTAGCGAGAATATGATGCCGATTATTAAAAAATGGCTGTATTCGGATAAGGATATCTTTTTGCGAGAAATCGTCGCAAACGGTATTGACGCAATGACGAAGCACAAAAAGCTCGTCGATATGGGCGAAGCCGAAAAAGAAGACGGCGAGTACAAAATCGTCGTGACCGTGGACGAGAAAGCCAAAACGCTTACCGTAGAAGATAACGGTATCGGTATGACCGCGGAAGAAGTGGAAAAATACATCACGCAAATCGCGTTTTCCGGCGCGGAAGACTTTTTACAAAAATATGAAAAAGCCTCGGGTGACGGTATAATCGGTCATTTCGGTCTTGGATTCTATTCCGCTTATATGGTTTCGAACAGCGTGGAAATCTACACGAAGAGCTATAAGGACGAGCCTGCCGTGAAATGGGAATCGGACGGAAATTCCACCTATACGATTAGCGAAACGGAAAAAGTGGAGCGAGGCACGAAAATCGTTATGCATATCGCGGACGGAGAAGAGGATTTCCTTAAAGAATTTACTATTAAGGAATTGCTTCGTAAATACTGCTCGTTTATGCCCTTTAATATCTACCTTAACCCCAAGGGCGACGATACGGACAAGCCGTTAAACAATACTTTGCCGTTGTACTTGAAAGACCCGAAAGAATGCACGGAGGAAGAATATAAGAATTTCTACCGCGAAACTTTCGCCGATTATAACGAGCCTTTGTTTTGGATTCATTTGAATATGGAATATCCTTTTAGATTGAAAGGAATTTTATATTTCCCGCAAGTGAAAAAGACGCAGGTACAGTTGGAAAAGGGACAGGTAAAACTCTATTGCAATCAAGTTTTCATTGCGGATAATATAAAAGAGGTAATTCCCGAATTTTTAATGCTCTTAAACGGCGTAATCGATTGCCCCGATATTCCCTTGAACGTGTCGAGAAGCTTCTTGCAAAACGACAAGCAGGTGCAAAAAATTTCCAAACATATCACCAAAAAAGTCGCCGATAAACTTACTTCTTTATTTAATAACGATAAAGAACGCTTTGAAAACTGTTGGAAAGATATTGCAACCTTTATAAAATTCGGTTGCGTAAAAGAGAACGAATTCTATGAAAAAGTGCAAAATATCATTATTTTCAAGAATTTGAACGGAGAATATAAACCCTTGCAAGACTTTTTCGGGGAAGAAGTGGGCGACGAGGAAGCGGAAAAGGGCGCGCAACCCAAAGCCGTATACTACGTATCCGACGAGGTACAACAAGCGCAATATATCGCCATGTTCAAAGACGCTGGCTTGGACGCGATCGTTTGCGATACCTATATCGATCCGCACTTCATTAGCTTTATTGAATATAAAAACCCCAAAAAGTGTCGTTTCGTTCGCATTGACGCGGATATCGACGGTGCGTTGAAGAGCGAGGAATCCGTCAAGGAAGAAGAAGTCAAGGAACTTGTAGAAACTTTCAAAAAATACCTTGCAAACGAGAAAATCACGGTAAAAGCGGATAAATTTAAGAGCGGGAAGCTTCCTGCGGTTATTAACGTAGACGAATTTATGCGCAGAATGTCGGAAATGGGCGGTTTTTACGGTATGAACGAAACCGATCCAACGGAACACGCAACGCTTGTTTTGAACCTTACCAATCCCGTCGTTTTGGGATTCTTAAAGCTTACTGAGGAAAAACAGCGTATCGTTGCCAGCCAAATCTATTATCTTGCCATGCTTTCTTATAAGAAGCTTGCTCCCGAGGAGCTTTCCGATTTCGTCGACAAGAGCATGGAAATGCTTTTTGGTTATACCAAATAATAAACGCAAAATAATGAAAACACCTTTCTTGAAAAAGAAGGGTGTTTTTTGTTCTACACGGACAAGCAAACGCATATAGTATACAAATGCTTGATTTTTTACCGACAACCGTTAAAAACGGGATTAAAAATCTAAATATAAGGGAGATTTACGAGATCCGCTTGCGCGCCGATAAACCCGTGACCGTGAATTATAACGGGGAATACCGTTACTTAGGCTTTTACGGCTTGGTAGCGCTTGCCGATAAAGCCTTGCGGTGCGATTTAGACGAAATTGCCGATTGCGTATTCCGCGCGGGAAAATATTCCGTGTATTCGGTCGAGGAACAAATCAAGCAAGGCTTTATCACCGCGGAAAACGGGGAAAGAATCGGTTTGGCGGGGGAATTCGTCTTTGACAAAGGACAACCTTTAACGCTACGGAATTTTACTTCTCTTTGTATTCGTGTGCCACACGAAGTAATCGATAGTGGAAAGGAAATTTATCGCCGTTGTATGTCTGACAAAATACGCAGTATTTTAATCGCTTCGCCTCCTGGGCAAGGGAAAACCACGATTTTGCGTGATTTAAGCAGGTTGTTATGCCAAAACAAACGAAAAAATATATTGATTTGCGACGAACGGGGTGAAATTTCTTGCGGGAACGCGGGCGATACTTGCGATATCTTGAAATATTCCGACAAGGCGACGGCGTTCGAGGCGGGAATCCGCGCATTACGCCCGGATATCATTATTACGGACGAATTATCCGAGAACGATTGTAACGCCGTAAAAAAAGCCCGTGTAGCGGGAATTTCCGTCGTTGCTACGGCACATTTTCACTCTATTAACGATATTTGCGCCCCGTTTTTAGGCGCGTTCGAGCGTTTCGTTTTATTAAACGGGGATCAAATAGGAAAAATTGACGCGATTTACGACGAAAATGCAAAGGAGCTTTTATAATCATGGCAAAATTTCTTTTAGGGGTTGCCATCGTTGCGTTTACGAGCTTTTTGGGATATCTTTTGGCAAAAAAATACCGAAAACGAAAAGATTTTTTCGTACAGTTTACCCTTTTTAACGAGCGTTTTTTAAGTGAAATTTCCTATCGCCGAAGACCTCTATCGGAATTTTTTCGGAAATACGCGTACAAGGGCGAATTTTTGACGGTTTTGCAAAACTTTTTTGATAGAATCAAAAGCGAACGCCAAGAGCCTTTGACGGAGTCGGGTGATTTTGACTTTTTAACGAACGAACAAAAATCAGTGACGGAAGATTATTTTCTTATGCTCGGCAGAGGGGACAGTTCGTCGCAAAAAGCCTACTTTTCCGCGCAAAAAGAAACGCTGATAAATCTTGAAAAACAGGCGAAAACCGACTGCAAAAGATACGGGGATTTATTCGTAAAAATTGGATTTTTATGCGGTTTACTCATTTTAATACTCATAATATAGACGAAAAGGAGCGAGGTATGGATATCAGTATATTATTCAAAATTGCGGCGATTGGAATTATTATTACCGTAATTTGTCAAATCTTAAAAAAATCCGATCGGGACGATATCGCAACGCTCGTAAGTATCGTGGGACTCGTAATCGTGCTCGCGGTCGTCGTCGGAATGATTGGAGATTTATTCAACGATATAAAAAGTATATTCGGACTTATTTAGGGAATTGTAGAAATGGAAATTATGAAAATCGTAGGCGTAGCATTCGTTACCGCCGTAACGGCGGTCTTACTCAAAGGAACGAAACCGGAATTGTCTTTTGCCGTAACGGTTGCAGGCATTATCGTGATATTGCTTTATATCGTGGACGCGTTGCAGGGAACACTTGCCGTTTTTCGTACGATTGCCGAAACGACGGGCGTAGAAAACGGACTTTTGAAAGTGCTTCTTAAAATCGTGGGCGTGGGGTATATCACCGAATTTGGGGCGGGCATACTCTCCGATTTCGGGAGCAACGCCGTAGCGGACAAGGTTGCCTTGGGCGGTAAAATCGCCATCGTTTTATTGGCTTTGCCCGTGTTTGAAGGATTGCTTACGCTCGTAAAAAGCTTTTTACAGTTGGTATAATTATGAGTATAAAAAGAAAAAAACTATTGCCTGCGCTCGTCGTTTTACTTATACATTTATGCATGAGTATTTTCCTTTCGGGTATAAGCACGGTATCGGCGGTCGCAACGGGCAACGATTCCGCGCAAACGGACGCGGAGGAAAAGCTAAACGAGAGTATCCTTGAACAACTTGACGCGCTTGATTTGGAGGCGTTGCAAACCTACCTCGATTCCTTGGATTCCTTTTCCGACGAAAGCGTAGGAGAGCGCTTGATTGCGTATATTCAAGGCGAAAAATTCGATTACGAGAATTTTTGGAGCGAGCTTTTACGGATTCTTTTTGAGAAAATACGCGAAATACTGCCCGCTTTTGCTTGTATTGCGGCAATAACCTTGCTGTCGGGTTTAATATCTTCGCTAAAAAGCGGTTCGAATATGCGCACTTCGGCGGATATGATATTTTTAATTGCGTACGCCGCCGCTTTGATTCCTTTGATCGGCGTTTTAACGCAATGCATTTCGCAAACGGCGGAAAGCGTATCGCAAATGCGAAAACAAATGCAAATCGTCTTTCCAATAATGCTCACCTTAATGGCGGCGAGCGGTGGAACGGTTTCCGTTGCCGTATGCCGTCCCGCCGTCGCGTTTTTATCGACCACGATCGTTTCGCTCATTTCTTCTATCGTCCTGCCGTTTACGGTAACGGTCGTGGCGTTTTCCATGGCAAGCAATTTAACGAGAGAGTTAAAAATAAGCAAATTCGGCGGTTTTTTCAAAAGTATTAACAAATGGATAATCGGGATATGCGTATCCGTATTCGGCTTGTTTATGAGCTTACAGGGTATTACTTCTTCCGCCTACGACGGTATCGTTCGGCGCGCGGCAAAATACGCGATCGGTAATACCGTTCCTATCGTTGGCGGGTTTTTATCGGGGGGATTCGACCTTGCCGTTGCGGGGAGCGTACTTATTAAAAACTCACTTGGCAGTATGAGTATATTTCTAATGGTAAGCGTATTATTTGAACCGCTCGTTTTATTGATTTGCGTAAGTTTGCTACTGCGTTTTACCGCTGCCGTTACGCAACCGTTCGGCGACAGCCGAATCTCCGATTTCCTCGGGGAAACGGCGGATAATCTGCAATATTGCACGGCGTCTTTGTTTTTCACCGCGTTTATGTATTTTCTTTCTATCGTCATGCTCGTCACGAGCTCGGAGGCGCTTTTATGAGCGGGTATTTGCTATCGATTATTGGCACGGTGCTTCTTTGTGCGCTGTTGACTTCGATTATTCCCGAAGGGAAGACGGGCAATACGATAAAAGGTATTGCAAAACTTGCCTGTTTGCTCGTCATTATCGCACCGATTCCGCGATTTTTGCGTTCGACGGACCTATTCGACAAAATACGGAAAGAAGGTACGGAAAACGGGGAAAAAAAGTTGGAACAATCGGTCATAATGACGGACGGCTCGTTCATAGATTATTATTGTGAAATGAGAATACGTAACGCAGAAAGCGTTTTGCGGGAAGAAATTCTCTCAAAATATTCGCTGGAAACGGCGGTGACGCTTTATTGGAGTTTTGAAGATACGAGCGGAGATATTCGTATCGATAAAATACGGATTGAAACGCAAACGCCGATAACGGAGGAGAAAAAAAAGGAAATGCTGGATTACTTGAAGAAAAACTATTGTAGCGAGGTGTTGATAGAATGAACGCGTATAAATCGGACAATAAACCGCCTACTGAGCCAAAACAGAAACGGTTTCTTTTAAGCGGAAAATTAAAGGAAATTATTCTTATTTCCGCATTAGCGTTCGCGCTTTTGTTCGCGTCTTGGAAGATTTTTTATACGGACGAACAAACGGCTACGCCGACAAGCGCAAGTCAAACGGAAACGAAAGTATCCCGCCTATTGGCAGATATCGAGGGCGTCGGCGACGCTAGCGTTATGATTTGCGAAACGGAAGAAGGCGTGAAAAGCGTAGTGGTCGTATGCGAGGGCGCAAACGATCTACGGGTAATTCTAAACGTTCGGGAAGCGGTTGCCGCGGCGCTCGGAACGAATCAAAACGCGGTGAAAGTTTACTTAAAAAAAGTGTAAAAGGAGATAAATATTATGTCAAACAAGAAAAAGGTAATCGTAATGTCCTCGTTGGTACTGCTTTTGGCGGTCACTGCCGTATTTAACTTCGTGCTCGCAAACACGTCGGATACCGTTTCGTCGGACGACGGAATTACCACGGCGAACTATTTCACGACTTACAGAACGGAACGGACGACGACCCGCAACGAAGAGCTCGTACAGCTCGACAGCGTAATCGCACTCTACGAAGAGGGCGACGAAAAATACGAAGCGGCAACGGAAATGAAAATGGAAATCGTCGCGGCAATGGAGCAAGAGCTCGTTTTGGAAAATATGGTGAAATCGCTTGGTTTTTCCGACGCCGTCGTATCCGTTTCCGTGGACTCGGACAACGTAAACGTGTTCATCAATTCCGACGAACTCAACTACGATACCGCGCTTTCTATCTATAACATGATGAAAAACGAAACGGGAATCGTTGCGGGAAACGTGATAATTATGCCTGTTTATGCGGAAAGCTAAAAAAAAGAGCGGAAAATATCCTCAAAACAGTAGAAAAATTCGAAAAGATATGCTATAATATATATGCAGATTGCATAAGGAGATCTTTTTGAATGCGTAACATCAAATTGAACACGAAAGACGACCGTAGCGGTAAAGTCGTTTATAACGCAGGGATCGTGCACAATATCGTCGCGCTTGCCGTGGCGGAGGTAGAGGGCGCAATGCTCGTTCCCGGTAAGAAAAACGGAATTTCTTTGTATCTTGAAAAAGACGGGGTATACGCCGACGTATCCGTCGTCGTTAAATACGGCTACAACGTTCCCGAGCTTGCTTACCGTATACAGCAATCAGTCAAGCAAAACGTGGAAAACATGACCCGTTACAGAGTTGCAGAGGTAGACGTGCATATTCGCGACGTGGTGTTCGTGGACGCACCGCCCGTCGAAAAAGAAGACGAGGAAGAAGCGTCCGAAGAACCTTCCGCCGAACAAAACTAAAATTATTCAACGAATACCCTTCCCGCAAGAGAAGGGTTTTCGTCTTATATTTATACCTAAATTTTTTAGAAAAACGGAGTGCATTATGAGAACGACAGCAAGAGAGGCGGCGTTAAATATCGTTTACGCCCAACAATTCAATACCGATTGTCTTGACGCATTAAAAAAGAAAATTTTTAAGCAGTTCAAGTTGGAAAAAGAGGACGATTTGCTTTTTGCCGCCGATTTGATTGCCACGGTGGAGGAACACCGTAGCGAACTTATCGCGGGGATTGAGGACGCGTGTCACCACTATAAAGAAAACCGTATAAACCGCATGGACAAAAGCATTTTGCTTATCGCCATGGCGGAAATTCTTTATTTCGACGATATTCCGCCCGTCGTTTCCGTTTCGGAAGCCACCAATCTTGCACGGAAGTATTCCACGGAAAAAAGCGTAGATTTCGTGAACGGCGTACTTTCGGGCGTTATCAACAAAAAGCGTGAGGACTAACATGAAGATTATCGACGGAAAAGCTTTGGCGTTGAAATTACGCGCCGAGCTTAAAGAAAAAATCGATCGTTCCGCCGTAAAACCGGGCCTTGCCGTCGTTATCGTCGGTAACGATCCCGCTTCGCAAATTTACGTGCGAAACAAAATCAAAGCCTGTGGCGAAGTGGGGATTCGCTCTTATTCTTACGAGTTACCCGCTTCCGCTACGCAAAAGGAATTGGAAACGCTTCTCGATTCTTTGGCGGTCGATCCGAGCGTAGACGGGATTTTGTTGCAATTACCTCTTCCCAAAAGTTTGGACGCGGAATCGGCAACCGCCCACATTCCCTTTGAAAAGGACGTGGACGGATTTTCCGCGAAAAACCTTGGACTTTTGACTTTGCATAAAGAAAGGGTAGTTGCCTGTACCCCGCTTGGGATTATGAAACTGCTCGAACACGAGGGCGTTACGCTTGCGGGCAAACGCGCCGTCGTTTTAGGGCGTAGCGAAACGGTGGGCAAGCCCATGGCAATGCTTTTGCTCAACGCCGACGCGACCGTGACCGTATGTCACAGTAAAACGGTCGGATTAAAGGAGATTTGCCAAAGCGCGGACGTGCTTATTTCCGCCGTCGGCAAAGCGAAATTCGTTACGGAAGATATGGTAAAAGAGGGCGCAATCGTGATCGACGTGGGTATGAACCGCGACGAAAACGGCAAACTTTGCGGGGACGTAGATTTCGAAGCCGTCAAAGACAAAACCTCTTTGATTACCCCCGTTCCCGGCGGAGTCGGACCTATGACCATTACCATGCTTATGTATAATACTTATTTAACCAAAGGAGTAAAAAGGGATTGAAGGATTTTAACTTTCTCTACGACAACTTTGTAGCAACTTTCGAAGCGTACGCAAAATCGTACGCAGACAAATTAAAAACCGTTCCTTCCGTTTTGGGCGAAAGTATGTTATATAGCCTTATGAACGGCGGAAAACGGGTTCGCCCCGTGTTGGCTTTGGCGACGGCGGAAGTAATCGGCGTACCCCAAGAAGATATTTTGCCGTATGCGTTGGCGTTGGAAATGATCCACACCTATTCGTTGATCCACGACGATTTGCCCGCCATGGATAACGACGATTTTCGGCGCGGAAAACCCTCTTCGCACAAAGCGTTCGGCGAAGCCAACGCGATTTTGGCAGGGGACGCGCTTTTGAACGAAGCGTACGCAATTTGTTTGGATCAAAGCGCAAAGGGACTTCATTTTGCCATTGCCGCCAAATATCTCAACGAATGTGCGGGCGTATACGGTATGATTGCAGGGCAATCCGCCGATTTGTATTTTTCGGAAAAGGAAAGAGAAATCACAGAAGAGGATTTGCAGTTCATCTACGAGCATAAAACGGGCAAATTATTGCTCGCGCCCATCGTTATTCCCGCGATTTTGGCGGGGGATAGAAACCACTTGCCTTTGGAGCGGTTCGGTAAAATGCTCGGTACGCTTTTCCAAATGACGGACGATATTCTCGACGTTACGGGTAGCTTTGACGAGCTTGGTAAATCGACGGGAAAGGACGAAAACGAAAACAAACTCACTTGCGTTCGTTTATACGGCTTGGAGGGCGCGAAAGTACGCGCGGATTTGTGCGCGCAAACTTGTCACACTTTATTGGAAGGTGTAGACGGCGATACGGCGTTTTTGAACGAATTCGTAGATTTCGTTTTGCGTCGCACGAAATAAAAGAGGGATTATGTTAAAAGATTTTTCACCCGAACGGATAAAAGAATATTCTCACAGCCGATTGAACGTGCTTTGCGACGAGCTTCGCAGGGAAATATACGAAACGGTGACGGTGTGCGGGGGACACCTTGCCTCCAACCTCGGCGCGGTAGAATCCACCGTCGCGCTTTTTTACACTTTCGATTTTCCCAATGATAAAATCGTATTCGACGTGGGGCATCAATGCTATGCGTATAAGCTTTTAAGCGGGCGCGCCGAGCGATTCTCCACCCTTCGCAAAGCGGGCGGTATATCCGGTTTTCCTAAGCGTACGGAAAGCGTTTACGACTGTTACGATACGGGGCACGCGGGTACTTCCGTGTCCGCCGCGATCGGTTTGGCGAAAGCGAGGGATCTAAACGGCGAAAAACACGAGGTTATTGCTTATATCGGGGACGGTTCGTTTAATAACGGACTCGTTTACGAGGCTCTCAATTCCCTAAAAATATTAAATACGAAAATTCTCGTAATTTTGAACGATAACGGTATGTCGATATCGCCTACGGTGGGCGGTATGCACGAGATCCTCTCGGGAATTGACGAAAACCGATCGGATAATATCCGACTCTTGGAACAGTTCGGCTTGACCTATATAGGCGTTAAAAACGGCAACGATTTGGAAGAAATGCTCGATTCCCTCAAAGAAGCGCAAGAGCAGTTGAAAAACGGCTCGGTTTTATTGCATATCGTAACCAAAAAGGGGAAAGGATACGAATTTAGCGAAGAACACCCCACGGATACGCACGGCGTTCCGCCCGTGGGCTCGCCCAAGGAAAAGGAGTATTCCGAAGTATTAGGCGAAAGCCTTTGTTCGCTTGCGGAAAGGAACGGTAAAATCGCCATTGTTTCCGCGGCAATGAAAGAGGCTTTGGGATTGGAACGGTTCTTTAATCTTTATCCCGAACGCGCGTTCGACGTAGGTATTTGCGAGGAGAACGCGGCGGTACTTTGCGCTTCCATGGCGGCAGGCGGGCTTAAACCGTATTACGCAATATATTCAACCTTTTTACAGCGTGCGTTCGACGAGATTATCCACGACGTTTGCGCGCAAGATATGCCCGTCACTTTTTGTATCGACCGCGCGGGAATATCCGGCGCAGACGGCGAAACGCACCAAGGCGTTTTCGATCTTTCCTATCTTTCTTTGATTCCCAATCTCACGATTGCCGTACCCAAGGATACGGACGAGCTTCGGAAAATGATTGCTTTTAGCGAAACTTATACGCATCCGATCGCCATTCGCTATCCCCGATCGGGAAAGGTGCTTTTTTCAGGCGAAGACAAGGAAATCGAAGCGGGAAAATGGGAATATCTTAAAAAATCAAACGGAAAAGTAACGGTAATCGCCGCGGGAGAACGCTGTTTGATTATTGCCATGAAAGTATTACAAAACCTTGAAAAACAGGGGAAAAGCTTCGATTTGATCAACGCAAGATTTGTTAAACCGCTGGATATAGAACTTTTGCGTTCTTTGGAAAGCGAACGGGTAATCACGCTGGAAGACAACGTATATTTGGGCGGTTTGGGGGCTATGATCGGCAACGCGTTGCAACGATTGGATAAACCGTGCAAAATTAAAAGCTTTGCCTATCGCGACGAATTTATTCCCCAAGGCGGTGTCGCGGCGTTGCAAAAGGCGTACGGGGTCGATTGCGAAGAACTTGAAAAGTATCTTTTGGAAATCTTATCATGAGAGCGGACAAGTTTTTAGCCGAAAAATTCGGCTCGCGAACGAAAGCCGCGGAAGCGCTTGAAAAAGGCTTGGTACTCGTAAACGGTAAACCGATTAAACCCAAAGACGAAATCAATGATTTAGAAGCCGTGGAATTTATCGTTGCGGAAGAATCGTTCGTTTCTAACGGCGGATATAAACTGTCGAGAGGTTTGCAAGCGTTCGCGTTTGATTGCAAAGACAAGGTATTTGCGGATTTAGGTGCAAGTACGGGCGGTTTTACCGACTGCTTGTTACAAAACGGCGCAAAACGCGTTTACGCCGTAGACGTGGGCGAAAGCCTGTTGCATGAAAGCTTGCTTTCCGATTCCCGCGTGGTAACGATGGAAAACACGAACGCCCGTTATCTTAGCGCGGATGATTTTCCCGAAAAAATCGACGGCGTCGTCACCGATTTGAGTTTCATTTCTTTGCGCTTGATTTTTCCCTCCGTAAAAAATATTTTAGGAAAAGAGGGCGACGCGTTCGTGCTCGTGAAACCGCAATTTGAGTGTGAAAATAAAAATATCGGCAAAAGCGGGATCGTGCACCCGTCCGCACATGCAAAAATCGTGGAAAAAGTACTTTCGTACGCAATGGAGAACGGGCTTTATCCGCTTGGAATCGTCAACGCGCCGTTGCGCAAAGGAAAAAATATCGAGTATATTTTGCGTTTGCAAACGCAACGCACGGGGGCGGTGAACGCAAAAGAAATCGTGGATTCGGTGCAAGAATTTATTAAAAATTACCGTTTAGAACAAAAGAAATAAACGCTTTAAGGATAAAAATATGAAAGTAGGCGTACTCGGAAGCAAATCAAAAGTAAAAGACGATAGCGTTATCGAAGAACTCCTTGCAAAATTACAAGCTTGGGGATACGAAACGACTCAATTTTTCAAACACCCCGAAATCGAGGGGGTGGACGCGGTAATCGTACTCGGTGGCGACGGCGCAATTTTGCACGCGTCTTTGACAGCCGCGCGTAACGGTGTAAAAGTGATCGGTATCAATTACGGCAATCTCGGGTTCTTGACGGAATACGAAAAAGAAGAATGGGAAAAACTCAAAGATATGCTTGACGGTATCCGAAATGGCACTTGCCGTATCTTAAAACGCAGTTTGTTGCAAGTGGAAATCAACGGAAAGATATATTTTGCGTTAAACGAAATCGCGATGCAAAGAGATTACGGTTTATACGACGTAAAAACCAAGCAAATTTTGCGTTTACAAATGGAAACGCAAGAGGGAACGGACGTCATATCCGGGGACGGCGTGCTCGTGTGCACGCCCACGGGTTCGACGGCGTATTCGCTGTCGGCGGGCGGAGCGATTTTAACGCCCGAAGTGCCCGTTTTCATGATGACGCCCATTTGTGCGTTTTCCATGCGCACGCGCCCAATCGTATTTTCGGACGAAGAAATATTCAAATTCAAAGTAACCAAGGGGAAGGCGATTTTATTTACGGACGGATACGCGGTAGGAATCATGCCCGAAAATGCGGAAGTAAAAATCAAAAAAGCGCCGTTTACGGCGGATTTCCCCGTTCGGGAAAGCTCGGATTTTTTTGCAAAAGTAAGAAATAAGTTAAACGAATGATAAAGGAGAAGGGATACATGTTACGGTCGGCAAGGCACGCAAAAATTTTAGAAATCATATCTCATAAAGAGATAGAAACGCAAGAGGAACTGTGCGAAGAATTGCAAGCGCTTAATCTCGTGGTTACGCAAGCAACTATTTCGCGAGATATCCGCGATTTACACCTTTTTAAGGTGGCGGGCGTAGAGAAAAAATACCGCTACGCGTATATAAACGACGGGGAAAGCGAAATTTCCCCGAAAATGAAAAGCTTGTTTAGAGATTGTTTAATTTCCGTGAAAGCGGCGAAAAACCTCGTAGTCGTAAAGACTTTGGCAGGAAACGGAGCGAATGCGGGCGCGGTAGTCGATAAGCTCAACTACGACGGTATCGTCGGCTCGGTTGCGGGCGACGATACGCTTTTAATCGTTTGCGAAGACGACGAAAAGGCTTTGGGAATCGTCAATAAAATTAACGAATTTATACGCTAATTATTAAGGGAAGATAGAGGGATATGTTATCCAGACTCACGATTAAAAACGTAGCGTTGATAGAAAACGCAGATATAACCTTCGGCGAAGGGCTCAACGTACTTTCGGGGGAAACGGGCGCGGGAAAATCCGTGATTCTCGATTCCGTCAATTTCGTGTTGGGCGCAAAAGCAGATCGAGGTATGATTCGATACGGCGAATCGGAATGCGTCGTGAAAGCCGAATTTATGCTTCCCGAAACCTCACGCGCCGTGCGCACGCTTCGTGAAATGGATATTGATTCGGACGGGGAAATTATTATTTCCCGCAAATTCTCCGAAACGGGGAAAAATTCGGTGAAAATCAACGGAAATACCGTCACGGCAACGATGCTTCGGCAAGTCACAGATTCGCTCGTGGACGTGCACGGGCAAAGCGAACATTTCTTTTTACTTAAAGAGAGTAATCAGTTAAAGACGCTCGATGGCGTGATTGGCAACGCCGTTGAAGAGAAAAAGAGCAAACTATCCGAGCTTCTTTCCGAGAAAAAGAAGTTGGAAGAACAAATTCGTATGCTCGGCGGTGACGAACAGGAGCGCGGTCGGCGGTTGGATATATTGCAGTTCCAAATCGAGGAAATCGAATCCGTCGATTTGAAAGACGGAGAAGAGGAAGAACTTCTTATCAAACGCAATAAAATCAACAACCTTGAAAAAATTATCAACGCGCTCAAAGAAGCGACGGAAATTTTGTCGGGCGAACGGGGCGTATTGGACGGTTTAAGGTCAGCAAACCGCGCGATTCATTCTATATCCAACCTCGACGAGGTCTACGCTTCCGTGGCGGAAAAGCTCGAAAGTATCGCAATCGATACGGACGATTTGACGGAAACATTGACCGATCTTGGCGACGAGCTGTATTTCGACGAAAACGAGGCGGTGGAAACGGAAGCAAGGTTGGACGCGATCCACGCCTTAAAACGGAAATACGGTACAAACAAGAAAGAAATAGACGCGTTTTTGGATTCAGCGCGCAAAGAATACGAACTTTTATCCGATTGCGAAGGTCAATACGCGCTTTTGACGGGAAAAATCGCAAAATTAAAGCGTGAAATTTTTACCGTTTGCAAAGAATTGACCGCTTTGCGCAAAAAACACGGGCAAGCGTTTTGCGAGCGCGTAACGAAGGAATTGAAAACGCTAAATATCGCGCACGCACAGTTTACCATTCAATTCAACGAATACACGGAAGAAAACGCGGATAAAGCGAGCGTATCGGGACTTGACGATATTTGTTTTCTTTTTTCCGCAAACGCAGGCGAACCGGTAAAACCGCTTGGAAAGATTATAAGCGGTGGGGAAATGAGCCGTTTTATGCTTGCCGTAAAAACGCAACTTTCCGATATAAACGAAATATCCACCTATATTTTCGACGAAATTGACGCGGGAATTAGTGGAAAAACGGCAAAAGTCGTTGGGGAAAAGCTGGCGCGTATTGCAAAAAACACGCAAATTATCGCCGTTTCCCACCTTGCGCAAATCGCCGTTATGAGTGACGACGAGTTCTTGATTGAAAAGAAAGAAAACGCAGGAAAAACGGTTACGCAAGTATACGCACTCGACGAAACGCAAAAGAAAAAGGAAATCGTGCGTTTGCTCGGTGGCGAAGACGGCGACGAATACGCGTTGAAACACGCGGAAGAATTGATAAAACAGGCAAAAGAATATAAAATATCCATTCATTGATAAAAAAGGAAAAAATAATTCCCGCTAAAAGGGCATAGAAAACCTCGATTTGCGCAAATTACCTCTTGTACGGAGGGAATAATGCGTAGATTGAGGTTTTTATTTTTAAGCTTATTACTGTCGTTTGCGTTTACTTTTTGTGGAAAAACGGTATTTTTTGCAACGGCGGAAAGCGATACCGTGTACGTAGGCGGAATGTCCGCAGGTTTTACGCTAAAATCGGGTGGAGCACAAATTATCGGACTTTGCGAGGTTCTTTCGGACGGCGGTATGCAAGCACCAGCATTACAGTCAGGATTAAAAACGGGCGATAAAATCGTTTCTATTAACGGCATTTCCATCGGTTGTATTGAAGATTTGAACAAGCTTATCAACGAAAGCAACGGAAAAGCGGTGAAAGTGGAAACGGAAAGAGGGAACGAAACGCATATTATTTCCGTGATTCCCGCCAAGGATAAAATAAGCGGTAAGTATAAAATCGGTATACTTGCACGCGATAGCGTTTCGGGGATTGGAACGGTGACCTATATCACGAAAAATCGCCGTTTCGGTTCGCTTGGACACTCCGTCGTTGGTGAAAATAAAAAGGAACTTCGTATTTCCGACGGTACGGTTTACGAATGTAATATTATCGGCGTTAGCAAGGGAATACGAGGCAAAGCGGGGGAACTTCGAGGAGCGTTTTTGAATGATAAGCCGTTCGGTAGCGCGGAAAAACTTTGTTCTTGCGGTATTTTTGGAACGATTTCCGAAGATATACCGTTGAATACGCTAACGAGCGTTTCAGCGGATTCTAACAAAGCCACGCCCGGAAAAGCGTATATTTTTTCTACCGTTGACGGCGTTTCTCCTCAAAAATATGAAATAGAGATCGTAAAAGTAGACAAATTTAATAAAGAAAACAAAAATTTCGTAATAAAAATCACGGATGACGAATTAATTTCGCAAACGGGCGGTATCGTCCAAGGCATGAGCGGAAGTCCAATCCTTCAAAACGGGAAGTTAATAGGGGCAATCACGCACGTATTTTTGAACGATCCTACGAGGGGATACGGTATCGATATTCAAACGATGTTACAAGAATAACACAAAAACTATGACAGACATAATTATTATGCGTAACAAAGTAATTTTATTTTGTCGGACGATAAAGGAGGCATTATGAAAAAAATCACGGGGACAATTTTGACGTTAGCATTGACGGCGGGATTAACTTATGCGTTTCCCGCAAGAGAGATTTTTCAAGCGGGGGCAGAGTCTACCTTGGTTTACGAAACGGTAAATAGCAAGGAAAAACGCGGTGTTGACTTACAAATTCGGGCAAAATCCGCGTATGCAATGGATTTTGGCACGGGAACGGTGATCTATTCGCAAAACGCGAACGCGCGTTTGCCGATTGCAAGTATGTGCAAAATCATGACCTTGATTTTGTGTTTTGACGCAATCGATAACGGAATCGTGCAAATGGACGAGGAGATAACGGTAAGCGAGCGCGCTTCTTCCATGGGCGGTTCGCAAGTATTTTTAGAAGCAAACGCAAAATATCCCGTTAGAGAGCTTATTAAAAGTATCGTCGTTTGTTCGGCGAACGACAGTTGCGTTGCTATGGCGGAAAAAATCGCGGGAAACGAATCTGCTTTCGTTGATTTAATGAACGATAAAGCCAAAGAACTTGGCGCAAACGACACGCTTTTTTCCAACTGTACGGGACTTCCCAAAGATCCGCAATATTCTTGCGCGAAAGACGTAGCGGTTATGTTGCAAGAACTTCTAAAACACCGCGAATATTACGAGTTTGGAAAGGTTTGGACGGATAAATTTCAACACCCGAAAGGGCGCGTGACGGAAATTACGAATACCAATAAACTCGTTCGGTTTTACGAGGGATGCGACGGCGGAAAAACGGGCTTTACCAACCAAGCGGGATTTTGCCTTGCAGCGACGGCAAAACGCAACGATATGCGTATCGTTTCCGTCGTAATCGGAGAGGAAAGTAGCGCGAACAGATTCGAGGATATTCGTTCCATGTTCGACTTTGCGTTTGCCAATTACACGGTAAAACCGATCGTAAAGGAAGGGGAACGATTGCAAACTTGTGCATTTGTCAACGGGGGCAAACGAAAAGAACTTGAAGTTTATCCGCAACGCTCGGCTTACGCCTTTATTAAGCGCGGAGATAAAGAAACTACGAAAACGGAAACCGTTTTCGACGAGCTTCGCGCGCCTATCAAAGCAGGGGAACGGGTCGGGGAAATTATCGTATACACGAATAACGTGGAAACGGAACGGATTCCTTTGCTTGCAACCTGCGATATAGAAAAAGCAAGCGTTTTCGACCGCTTTAAGGATATCGCCAAAGGCTGGAACGGCTAAAAATGAAATAAAAAAATCCGCTTTCGTAAAAAAAATTAAAAAAAGCGGATTTTTTTCTTGAAAAACGCCCTTGCACCCTTGCAATTTATCGGTAAATTTGATAAAATATTGATAACTCAAACGAAAAGGAATACGAGGCTATGAACGAAAGAGAAACCTTGAAAATCAACGAACGCGGACATTTATCGATAGGCGGGGCGGATTGCGTGGATTTAGCAAAGCAATTCGGTACGCCGCTTTACGTTTTCGACGAAGCGTATATACGCAATATGATGCGAATTTACCGTGATACGCTCGCCAAAAAATACAAAGGAAAGGGGCTCGTTTTATACGCTTCCAAAGCGTTTTCCTGCAAAGCGATTTATAGAATTGCCGACGAAGAAAATATCGGCGTGGACGTCGTTTCCGGCGGCGAACTTTATACCGCTTTACAAGCGGGTTTTCCCGCGGAAAAAATTTATATGCACGGCAATAACAAGCTCGATTACGAAATCGGGGAGGCTTTGGACGCGGGAATCGGTTGTATCGTCGCGGACGCTTATTCGGAAATCGATAAAATCGACGCCGAAGCGAAAAAGCGCGGTATCGTCCAAAATATACTCCTTCGAATCAACCCCGGCGTAGAAGCGCACACCCACGCTTTCGTGCAAACGGCAACGACGGACAGTAAATTCGGGTTTTCCATCGCCGACGGAACGGCGGAAGCCGTGACCGCTTACGCGCTCGAAAAGAAGAATTTGCATTTACAAGGCTATCATTGTCATATCGGCTCGCAAATCTTTGAAAAACAGTCTTTCGTAATCGCCGTGGAAAAATGCATGGAATTTTCGGCAAATATGAAAGAACGCTTTGATTTTACCGTTGAAACGCTGAACCTAGGCGGTGGATACGGCGTTTGGTATACGGACGAGGATAGAAAAATTCCCGCAAACGGTTACGCGGAATATTTGGAAGCACTTATTGACGAAGTACACAAAAAAGCGGAAGAAAAGCAATTACCGCTCCCGTATCTACTGATAGAACCGGGGCGTTCTATCGTGGGGGAAGCAGGGATAACGCTGTACACCGTAGGCGCGATTAAAGATATACCGGGCGTAAAAAAATACTTGGCTGTGGACGGCGGTATGTTTGATAATCCGCGTTACGCGCTCTATCAATCGAAATACACGCCCGTTCTCGCCAACCGCGCGAACCAAGAACCGACGGAAATCGTTACGATTGCGGGGAAATGTTGTGAAAGCGGGGATTTGATCGCCGTAAACGTCAATTTACCCAAGGCGGAAACGGGGGATCTTTTAGCGATTCTTTCCACGGGTGCTTACAACTATTCTATGGCTATGAATTATAACCGAAATATGATTCCGCCTTGCGTTTTGGTAAACGAGGGAGTCGCCGAGTATATCGTGCGTCCGCAGTCGTACGAAGATATCGTCCGCAACGATATTATTCCGAATCGCTTGCAAAAAAAGTCGAAATAACCGCTTTTTTACAAAAACGGAAAGCATGGTGAAAAAATTGTATGATATTTCGCTAAATTTCCCCGCCGTGCACTTGCATTTTTCACTCGATTATGGTATAATAATTTCGTTATGGAATATTACATGCAAAGGGTACTAATTATCGTAGCGCAACTGCTCGCGTCCGTCCTCGTGATTTCTTTGCACGAATTTGCGCACGCGTTCACGGCGTATAAATGCGGAGATCCTACGGCGAAATACGCGGGAAGAATGACCTTAAATCCGCTTAAACACTTTGACCCGATGGGTATGGTCTTGTTTGCGTTGGCGGGCTTTGGCTGGGCAAAACCCGTACCGATCAATCCCAATAACTTCGACAATTACAAAAAGGGGAGCTTTTGGACCTCAATCGCGGGCGTTTTAGCAAACTTTCTTTCGGCGTTTTTGTTTTATCCGTTGCTCGTTTTGGTTTGGGTGTATATTCTGCCGTTGGTCGCGGGAAAATACGCGGAAACTTTCCTGTTTTATTTGTTTAACTGCTTATACGGATTTTCGTTGAGCTTTTGCGTATTCAATCTCTTGCCTTTATATCCGCTCGACGGTTTCCGTCTTTTAGATACTTTGGACAAACGCAAGGGAAAAGTATATTGGTTTTTACGCCAATACGGACACTATATTTTGTTGGGACTCGTATTCGTGCACTTTTTTGCAGATATGATCCCGCTTTTGGGATTTATCGATATTTTGGGGTATTTTATGTCGTTTGCCACGAATATCCTCGGTTGGCCCATAGCAACGCTTTGGAATTGGTTATTCGGTTTGCTTGGACTGTAAGTCCTTCGATAAATTTGGCGATGAAGGGAGTAGCGCAATGGAAGAAAAAGAAAAATTGACAGTTGCATCCGTACGGAATTTCGAAACGGAAGTAGACTATACCACCGTTTTGGATAATTTCGAAGGACCGCTCGATCTTCTTTTGTATTTGATCAAAGAAGAGCGTATCGAGATTAAAGATATTTTCGTTTCAAGCGTCACGGAACAGTTCCTTGCGTACATGAAAGGTTTGCCTTATCTTGATTTGGACAAAGCGAGCGAATACCTCAATATCGCGGCAACGATTATCGATATCAAGGCGAGAAAACTTTTACCGCCTCCCGACGAAGAATTCGATACGGATTGGTCGGGCGAAGACGACTTCACTCGTGCATACAATCCCGAACAAGAGCTTATCATCGCCTTGGAAGAATATCAAACTGCTAAAAAATTGAAAGAACGCGAAACGGTAGGGTACATATTCAAAGAGCCCGATAAAGATTTCGCGGCGGTACAAGTACAGTATACGGACATGACGCTCGACGGGCTCATGAACGCGTTCACCAAAATGATGCTCCGTTTGGAAGGCAAAAAGCGTAGTGCGCCGCCTCCACGGGAAATTCCCAAAGATATTTATACCGTCAACGACAAAATCAAGCATATCCGTCAACGCTTATCGGAAAAGGAAGAAACGGTTTTTGAAGAGCTGTTCGACGAAAATTCGAGCAAACCGGAAATCGTAACGACCTTCCAAGCGTTGTTGGAACTGTTAAAGCATCAATTTATTATCGTAGAACAAGACGACTTGTTCTCGGCTATTACAATCAAGAAAAATCCCAATAGAAGTGAGGACGAAGACATTGGAGAAATTGACGAATATAATTGAAGCAATCTTGTTTGCATCCGGCGACGCCGTACCTATCGACGTATTGCGTGAAAAGTTGGAAATCAATAAAAAGCAGGCGGACGAAGCCATTCGGCAGTTGGAAAGAAAATATACGGGGGATTGCGGTATCCACTTATTGCACTTTAATCACAAATTGCAATTTGCAACCAATCCGCAATACAAGGAAAGCGTTTCGCTCGTGCTTACGCCCATCCGCGAAAAAGAATTTACCCGTACGATTTTGGAGTGTGCGGCGATTATCGCTTACAAACAACCGATTACGCGTTCCGAACTCGAAGCAATCCGCGGTGTAAACAGCGATTACGCCATAACTACCTTATTGAGCCTTGAAATGATTTATCCCTGCGGACATAAAGACACGCCCGGTAAACCCGTATTGTACGCTACGACCGACAATTTCTTAAAGCGTTTCAAATTGAAATCCCTCACGGAATTGCCCGATTATCAAGACTTAATGAACAAAATCGCGGAGCTTAGCGCGGTCAACGAGAGCGACAGTACCTATTTGTACGAGAAAGACGTATACGATCCCGACGCCGACCCTGAATTTAGCGGTGACGGTGAGGAAAAGAAGCCCGAAGCGACCGAAGAGGAATCCCAAGGCTTTGAATTGCCTGATTTTATGGAAGACATTAAAGACGGGATTATCAAAATCATTTGACGAGAAAATTTACATATTTTTGTAAAACCTGCCCATATTAAAGTCATGGGCAGGTCGTTTTTTTGGATCGCGCTCGCCGCGGTCCTTTTGCTTGTTTTACTATTTTTTCCTATCGTATTTCATTCGAGTGCGCATTTCGACGTGAACAGGAAAAAATTTGCCTTTTCCGTGCGATTATACGGAAATATAAAACTTATCGGGGGGTATATCACCACTTATAAAGGTGGCGTCGCCTTGCATATTTCCCCCAAAAAAGCAATTTTAATTCCCTATAAAGAAATGGAGAACGAAAGAAAAAAGTTTTCCTTTTTCAAAACCCTTCGCTTAATTGCCTTTACTTTAACGACGGAAACGGGCGCGGAATATTTATTTCCCGTTGCGCTTGCGCATATAATCTTGCGTATTTATTTCTTTTCCGTCGGCGGGGATAAAGAAAAAATAGAGAATAATTTATGGCTTACGGACGGGGACGTGCTACGCGTTTCGTCGCACGGCGTATTTTTCTTTAATTTATTCATTCTAACGGTGCATTTTTTCAAATTCTTAAAGGAGAAAATTATAATTTTATGTCGGAAAAAAAGCAAAAAATCAACAACTTAATCGAACAATCATTGGAAAATCTTGATCATTTGACGGACGTCAACACCGTAATCGGAAAACCTATCGTAACCGCAAGCGGATTCCAACTTATACCGTTTTCCAAAGTAACCCTTGGAAATTTGTCGGGCGGGGGCGAATACGGAGACGTCAAGGTCGTTAAAGAAACGGATTCCTTTCCGTTTGCAGGGGGAAGCGGGGCAGTCGTAAGCTTAAAACCGCTCGGTTTTTTGCTCGACGACGGGAAAAGTTGCCGTATTATGCGAATCTCGGAAGAACCGCTCGATAACTTGATCGAACGCGCGGGGGAAATCGTGCGCGAGGTCATGTCGAAGGAGTAATATGCCGTCCAAAAACCAAATTATTTTCCGCATTTGTTTTGCTTGTTTGTTTGCGTTGTATCCGTTGTCGCTTTTTTCCCCAAGAAAATCTACGACGGCAAACGCCGAAAATACGCAAATTTTCCCCTCGAAAGCCGAGTGTGTTATGGAAATCAACAGCAGGAGAATATTATACGAATCGCACGGTGATTATCGACTCCCCATGGCGAGCACAACGAAAATCGCCACCTGTATCGCCGTCTTGGAACTTTGCCACGATTTGCGACAAACCGTGATAATCCCTTCGGAGGCAACGGGAATTGAAGGCTCTTCCGTATATTTGCAAGCAAACGATAGTTACACGGTAGAGGAGCTTCTTTACGGGTTGATGCTACGCTCGGGAAACGATTGCGCTACGGCACTCGCGTTGCATTTATGCGGTAATATCAACGATTTTTCCGCTGAAATGAATGAAATTGCCCAAAAATCAGGGGCGTTATCAACCAATTTCGTAAACCCGCACGGGCTTCCAGCCGAAAATCATTATACGACGGCGCGAGATTTGGCTTGCATAACGAGCTATGCGTTGCATAATACCGATTTTAGAACGATTGTATCGACGAAATATTATACGCCACGGCATTGGAAAAATAAAAATAAAATGCTCGATTTATGCGAAGGCGCAATCGGTGTAAAAACGGGATATACCAAGCAAGCGGGAAGGTGTCTTGTGAGCGCGGCAACGCGGGGAATTACCACGCTCGTATGCGTCGTTTTGAACTCGCCAAATATGTATGAACGGAGCGGAAAACTGCTCGACGACGCATTTTCGCATTACGAATACACGCAAATCGTAGATGCCAACCAAGCTTGGACGATCGCGGACACTTCCCTGCAAGGAAAAACGAAACGAGATTTTTATTATCCTCTATTAAAAGAAGAAAAACCGCTCTTAGAAATCGTAACGGAGCGAGCGGACATGAAAAAATCCGATGAAATTATCGGTAAAATTCAAATATATCTTGCAAAACGGTTGCTTTTTTCGGAGAATTTATATAAACTATAAGGGTACGAAAACGAAAAAGAAGGTATCCGATGCGAATTAATAAATTTTTAGCGGAAAAGGGCGTTGCAAGCCGTCGCCACGCCGACGAAATGATTTCGGCGAGAAGAGTAAAAATCAACGGAATCGTTGCGCAACTTGGCGCAACCGTGGAAGAAACGGACGAGGTTTGCGTAGACGACAAACCGTTATCTCGCGCAGAAGTCAAAGAAGAATTTTATATTATGAATAAGCCCAAGGGCGTCGTTTGCACCGTTTCCGACGATCGCGGAAGAAAAACGGTCATGGATTTTCTTCCCGAGGGAGCAGGAAGGGTATTTCCCGTTGGCAGACTCGATTACGATACGGAAGGACTTTTAATTTTAACGAACGACGGCGACACGGCGTTTCGGCTTACGCATCCTACGAGCGAAGTGCCCAAAACGTATATGGCGCGCATCGCGGGTACGATGACGGAAAAGGATTTGAACCGTATCCGTTCGGGAATTGAACTCGACGGCGTTATGACGAAAAAATGTAAGGCGCACATCGTCGAAACGAACAAGGCGTACACGAAGGTGCACGTCACGATTACGGAAGGAAGAAACCGTCAAGTGCGCCGTATGTTTGAAGCGATTGGAAGAACCGTGGAATTTTTGAAACGGGTAAGCATTGGAAAGTTGAAGCTCACGGGCTTAAACCGTGGCGAGGTTAGAGCCATGACGGAAGAGGAAATCGCTTATTTGAAAGGCGTATAAAGGAAAAAACACCCCGATTCGAATGAATCGGGGTAAAATTTTACGAGCGATAATTGCGGAGCAGTCCAACGACTTTTCCCAAGATGGATATTTGACCTACCTCGAAAATCATATCGGATAACGCTTCGTTTTCGGGGTGGAGGACGATTTTACCGTCGCGAAGAAAAAACCTCTTGACCGTCGCCGCCTCGTCTTCGTTGACGAGCGCTACGACGATTTCTCCGTTTTCCGCCGTTTCCTGCCGACGAACGACGATTTTATCACCGTCCATAATTCCTGCGTCGATCATGGAAGTTCCTTGCACGCGCAACATAAATAAATCGTCGCCACGGAACTCTCCAACGGGGAAGGTGAAATAATCCTCGTAATTTTCATACGCGAAAATAGGTTGTCCCGCCGTAACCGTACCAAGCAGGGGAACGTTCACTCCCGACCCTTTACCGATCGTTACCGCGCGTTTTTTATTATCCGTTTTATTCAAATATCCGCGAGATTGCAATTTCTCAATATAACTGTGCACGGTCGCCGTGGATTTGATTCCACATTCCTTACCGATTTCGCGAACGGACGGGGTATAACCGTTTTCCTCGGTAAATTTACGGATATAATCCATAACCCGCGTCAATTTTTCTTCGCTTACCATAAAAACACCTCGCTTTTTACGCCTTTTTAATAGTATAACATATTTTTTTATAAAAAGCAAACAAATGTTTACTATTTTTTATAAAAAATGGTTGGATTTTCAAAAAAAATATGTTATAATAGAATTCGTGAAGGAATACGGAGGATTTTACCATGATAGAAAAGAAACGCGGACAACCGTGCGTATTATACGAAAGAGATTGTATTGGCTGTTTGGAATGTGAAACCTGCGATCTTGACCCTAATAAGGTTTGCGATAATTGCGGGAAATGTATAGATATACAAGACGTGGCGTCGATTAAAATTGATAAAATATATATGAATCCCGACGATTATAAAGAAGAATAACCGTCGGGCGTATTCGCGCTTATTTTAGCAAAAACCTCTTATGAATTTTGCTCATAAGAGTTTTTTTATATATCCTTCAAAAAGATTTCCGTAGCGGGCGGGGATCGTGGCAATCACCGTTTGCCCCTCGTAAGCGTATTCGACTTTTTTTTCCGTTAAAAAGCGTTTCTTTTGCGTATAATCTTCGACTTTTGCATAAGGCACGAATAACTCGCAAAAGAGATATTCTTCTTTGAATCTACGCAAAATTTCCCGTCGTAATCCGTCCAAACCGAGTTTTTCTTTGGCGGAAATGCAAATGCTACCGTACGGAAACGCGGAGTTATCGCGTATACCTTCGCTTTTGTTCATTACGACGAGATAGGGGGAGGAAAACGCCATATCTTTTAGCGTTTGCAAGGTCGTTTGCAGTTGCATATCGTATTCGCCCGTGGCGTCGCATACGACGAGCGCCAAATCGCAATTTAGAGCACTTTCCAGCGTTGATTTGAAGGCTTCAATAAGGTTATGCGGTAAATCTTGCAAGAACCCTACGGTATCGACGAGCAAAAAGGGAACGCCGTCCACGAAAAAGGTTCGCGCCGTTGGATCAAGCGTGGCGAACAGCTCGTTTTTCACGTAAGTTTCCGCGCCTGTTAGCGCGTTCAATAGAGTGGATTTTCCCGTATTCGTGTACCCGACGAGCGCGATCGTTTTCACTTCTTCTTTTTTGCGCCGCGCCGTTTGCAACGCGCGACGTTTTTCCGTTTCCTTTAAACGACCTTCCAAATAACGGATTCGCCCGCGAATATATCTTCTATCCGTTTCGAGTTGCGTTTCACCCGGTCCGCGCGTGCCTACGCCACCGCCCAAGCGCGACAACGCCGCGCCTTTGCCCTTTAAGCGGGGGTAAATATATTTAAGCTGGGCAAGCTCGACTTGCAATTTTCCTTCGCTACTTTTTGCGTTTTTGGCAAAAATATCGAGAATCAAGGTCGTTCTGTCAATTACCTTTCTATCCCCAAGCGCGGCGGAAATATTCAGCGTTTGAGAGGGGGTTAGTTCTCCGTTAAAAAGCACCGTAACGCCCTCTAAACCGTCTAAAATCTCGTTTAATTCGCTAAGCTTGCCCGCGCCGATAAAAGTAGCGGCGTTAATTTCACGAACCGTTTGATAAATCGTGCCCGCGTAAACGGCGTCCGCACTTTCTATTAACGCAACGGCTTCCTCCTGCAAAACGCGGTAATGATGCGCGTTTTCACGCGTAATCGGCTGTATTATATAAATTTTTTCCAAATTCTCGTTCATATGCGTTTAATCTTCGCTGGGGGGAGTTTCGTCGTTTCGAAGTTTGACGATATTCGCTACCGAACGGCGACGGTCTTGGGAAACGGCGGCGTAATGCCGTTTGGTGGTATTCACGTCGCGATGCCCAAGTACGTCCGCCACGATATAAATATCGCCCGTTTCGTGATATAACCGCGTGCCGTAAGTACTGCGGAGCTTATGCGGAGTGATTTTTTTGAGCGGGGAAACGATTTTACTGTATTTTTTGACGAGTATTTCCACCGAACGAACGTTGATTCTTTTATATTGTAAAGATAAAAAGAACGCGGGTTCGTGTTCGGGGACTTTGGGATCGTTGCTTTTTTCCGCAATGTATTCTTGTAAGGCGTATTTCACCTCGTCGGAAAAGTATAAAATCGCTTGATTACCGCCTTTTCTCGTTACTAAAAAAGAATTTTCGGAAAAATCGAAACTATCGTTATCCAAGCCCACGAGTTCGCTTATACGGATTCCCGTGCCGAGAAATAGGGTAAGGATAGCCGTATCCCGAATCCGCGTTTTGTTATGATAACTCGATGCGTGCGCGGACAATCCGCTTCCCGATTCGGCGATTCCGATAAGCTCGGAAGTTTCGTTCTCGTTTAGACGGATAATTTCCTTTTCGTGCAATTTCGGCGTAGCAACCTTCGCGGAATTGTCTACTTTAATCATTTCTTTATTGAAAAAATACTTAAAGAGGGCACGAACGGCGGAAAGTTTACGGGCTTTTGCCGATTCGTTGCAAGAAAGCATACGCCCGTTGAACGAATATCGTGATAAATAACTCAAAAAAAGTTCGATATCGTAGTGGGAAACTTCTTCCAAATGTTTTAAGGTTAATTCCGTAACCGTAAAATTTTTATACCGCTTTTTGCAAAGGAAATCAAAAAAAATACGAAGATCGTACGCGTATTTTAATCGAGTTTGGCAACTCGTACGCGATTCAATCCCCATAAAATAATCCTCGCAAAAAGAGGGGAGCGACTCGATAAGCTCCGCAAGCTTATCTATATCTTGAATATTACGCTTGGTATAGTAGTTTTCGTGTTTCATATTTCTATTATAACACACGCGTTAAAAATTGTCAATAAAACAAAAGAGCATTTCGCATTTTACGAATAGTTTATCAAAAGATATTTCAAAACGGCGCGCACAATTAATTAAAAAAGCAAGGGGAAAACGCTATTGGATTAACCGCACGCACAAATTTTGATTGGATAGGGAACACCCCAAACTATTCGCAAAATACAGCTTTTACGAATAGTTTGGGGTAAAATACGAATAAAATAGGTGTTTTTTTGCTTAAAAATCAATTTTCTATGAAAATCCCGTACGAATACGCGTTTACGGTAAATTCGTTTTCGTGCGTTTTCGACGATATAATTTCCAATAATTTTTTAGGAAGTTTTAAGTTATAAGTTTTTGAAGAATTGTTTACGAATACGAAAACTCGTTTTTCACCCGATTCCCGTGCGTAAAAAATAAAACCGCCTTCCACGAAAATTTCCTTAAACGCGCCGTCTTTGAAAATTTCCTTTTGCTCATTTCTTAATTTTCCAAGTTTTTGATAAAACGAAATCAAATTCTCGTTCAAATGCTCCCAATCGAAACATTGACGGCAAAACGGATCAATGTGTCCTTCCATGCCGTTTTCGTCGCCGTAATAAATACAAGGTACGCCCGGCAAGGTAAATTGCAAAACGGCTGCCATTTTTAACTTTTCTATCGTTTTTTTCTTGCCGTTTTCGTCCAAATATGCGCTTGGCAACGCCATTTCGTCCTTATTTTTACAATAAATCCCGCCCAAAACGGTAAGAATACGCGCCGTATCGTGCGTACCTAAAATATTCATAAGACAATCCAGCGTTTGTTTGGGATAATGATTGATCAAAATGCGCACGACTCGTAACAACTGCCCCGCGTCTTCCGTTTTTATATAGGAAATAATCCCTTCTTTTAAGGGATAATTCATAACGCTGTCCAGCTCGAAGCCCTGCAAATACTCACGGCGTTTAGAATACGCGACTTTATTGGACGCATCCTCCCAAACCTCTCCGATAATAATTGCGTTTTCGTCGCTTTCCTTGACCGATTTCCTTAATTTTTTAAGGAAAAAGTCGGGTAATTCGTCGGCAACGTCCAATCTATAACCGCCAATCCCGAAAGTAAGCCACTTTTTCAAGACTCCGCCTTCTTCAAAGATAAAGTTTTGATATTCTTCGCAAGTCTCGTTGACCTCGGGTAAAGTTTCGATTCCCCACCAGCTTTCATATTTTAAGGGATGCACCTTGAACGAATACCAAGAATAATACGGCGAATCTTTCGATTGATACGCGCCCAAAGAATCGTAATTGCCGTAACGGTTAAAATACACGCTATCGTCGCCCGTATGATTGAAAACGCCGTCTAAAATCACGCGGATTCCTTGTTTTTCCGCGCGTTCCACGAGCTCTTTGAATAAACCCTCGTCACCTAAAAAAGGGTCGATTTTCAAGTAATTTCCCGTATCGTAGCGGTGATTCGAATACGCCTCGAAAATAGGATTCAAATAAAGGATAGATACGCCAAGTTCCCGCAAATACGGCAGTTTATCCATAATGCCTTGGAAATTTCCGCCGAAAAAATCGTTATTGAGTACTTTTCCGTATTCATTAGGGCGATAGTACGGCGTTTCGCCCCATTTTCTCGCAATTCTCCCTTTTACGTCTGGCATAGAACCTTTTTTCGCAAAACGGTCGGGAAAAATTTGGTACATAACGCCACCCTTAAACCAATCGGGCGTTTTATATTCCGTTGAAGAAACGATAAGCTGAAATCCGCGAGGCGAATCGCTCACGATTTCCCCTATTTCATATTTTTCGCAGGAAATATAGCCTTCGTTTTCAATATAAAAGGAATAAAAATACAAGCCGATTTCCTCTATTGCAAGGGAAACCGTCCATCCGTACGGCGTTTTTTGCATGGGATACGATTGCAAAGGTTCGCCGTCTTTATTTAATTGTAAAAAAGTGTTTTGCGTAGGCGTTGTGCAATTTTCCGCCGTCGGTGTGCGTAGCTTATCGGAAAGAACGCCTGTCCATTCTTTTGACTTTGGATAATTCAGCAAAAATACGCTTAACGAAAAGACTTCCTTTTCCTTTACTCCCCCCGTTACGCTTTTGCAAGCGCCGTCTAAGGGATTGAAATATACGTTGATCATAAAAATTCCTCGATTTGCATAAAAAGCCGTAAAAATAATTTACGGCTTTTTAGCAACGTTTATGCATGGGAGCACCGATTAATGCAACGGCTTAAGATTCCAAATATTTTCCGCGTATTCTTTGATACTTCTATCCGCCGCGAAATATCCTGCCGCGGCAATATTACGCAAAGCCTTTTGATTCCACGAGCGTTTATCCGTCAAATACAGTTTCGACATCTCGTTTTGCGTCGCCAAATACGATTGATAATCCGCCATACACATATACGGATCGGCAATGGGCGCGCCCGTAATCAAATAATTGGCGATTTCCGCAAACGATTCGCCGTTAAAGCCTACGATCAACGCTTCTACGACCTTACGGAGCGTGGGATCGTTGTTGTAGTATACGCTCGCGGAATAGCCGTTTTGCCAAATTTGCGAAACTTCGTCCGCCTTCAAGCCGAAAATGAAGATATTGTCTTTGCCGACGTGCTCGCTCATTTCCACGTTTGCGCCGTCCAAAGTACCTATCGTCAACGCGCCGTTGATCATGAATTTCATATTACCCGTTCCGCTCGCTTCTTTCCCTGCCAAAGAAATTTGTTCGGAGATTTCCGACGCGGGCATAAGACTCTCGGACATGGTTACGTTATAATCTTCCATATAAACGACGTTGAGTTTTTCCGCAATTTTGGGGTTTTTGCGAATATCTTCCGCGAGATAGCAAATCAATTTAATGATTTTCTTCGCCATATAATATCCCGCGGCGGCTTTTGCCGCGAAAATATAAGTTTTCGGTTGCATAGGTGCATCGGGGTTCTCTTTGAGAATCAAATAATCGTTGATAATATGCAACACGTTAAGGAGCTGACGTTTGTATTCGTGCAAACGCTTCGCCTGCACGTCGAACAAAGTATTCGGGTCGATAATAACGCCCTGCTTTTTATAGGCAAAATCCGCAAATTGCTTTTTCTTAATCGCCTTAATTTCCGCCAAGCGTTTCAACACGCTTTCATCCTCTTCGAATTTTTTGAATTCGGCAAGGCGCGACGCGTCTTTCGCATAGCCCTCCCCGATACAATCGTTCAAGAGCGCGCAAAGTTCGGGGTTGGACTGATTCAACCAACGTCTATGTGCAATACCGTTCGTAACGTTGGTAAATTTATTCGGTGAATAATCGTAAAAATCCTTGAATACGCTTTGTTTGATAATTTCGCTGTGCAACCCGGAAACGCCGTTTACGCAATGCGAGCCGTATACGGACAAATTCGCCATTTTTACCACGTTGTAGGACATAATCGCCATACGGGAAATTTTATCCCAATCGCCGGGGAAACGAGTCCACAAATCTTCACAGAACCGACGGTTGATTTCTTTGAGAATGGTATAAATTCTCGGCAATCTTCTCGCAATCAAATCCTCGGGCCAAGTTTCCAAAGCTTCCGCCAAAACGGTATGGTTGGTGTATGCGCAAACGGAAGTGGTAATCCCCCACGCTTCGTCCCAAGACATACAGTTTTCGTCGATCAACAAGCGCATAAGCTCGGGAATCGCCAACGCGGGGTGCGTATCGTTGAGGTGAATTGCCGCCATTTTCGGCAACAATTTTAACGAGCCGTATCTTCTCTTATGGTCGGCAAGAATATTTTGCAAGGACGCGGATACGAGGAAATATTGCTGTTTTAAGCGCAACGATTTCCCTTCCACGTGGTTATCGGCAGGATAAAGTACTTTGGAAATCAAATCCGCTTCGTTATCGTCTTTCATAACCGAAACGTAATCGCCTTGCGAGAAAAGCTTCATATCGAAGTTTTGCACGCTACGCGCTTTCCAAAGACGAAGTACGGATACCGCTTTACTGTCGTAACCAGACACCATCATATCGTACGCAACCGCTTGAATTTCTTTTGCGTCGCGGTAAATCGCTTCCAAACCGTTTTCCGTCCACTTTTCTTCCACGTACCCGTCGAATTTAACGGTAAATACCTTATCGCTTCGTTGGGTCAACCACACTTCCCCGCCCGGCAACCATACGTCGGGTAACTCCGTTTGCCAGCCCTCTACGATTTTTTGTTTGAACAAACCGTAATCGTAGCGAATGGAAAAGCCCATAGCGGGATAATCGCCCGTAGCAAGCGCGTCAAGGAAACAAGCGGCTAAACGACCGAGTCCTCCGTTCCCAAGCCCTGCGTCCGGCTCTAATTCGTACAAATCTTCCAAGGTTACGTCGTATTCTTTCAACGCTTCCGAAAAGGTATCGTATACGCCCAAATTATACACGCTGTTTTTAAGGGAACGCCCCATCAAAAACTCCATGCAAAGGTAATATACCCTTTTTGCTTTCGCCGACTTCGTTACGGTATGGAATTGGTGGCGTTTTTCAAGCATAATATCACGCACGCTCATAACCACCGCTTTATACAACTGCTCCTTTCTCGCTTCCGTCGGCGCAACGCCGAAGTAGCGGGAAAGCTTGCCTTGGATTAGCTCTTTTGCTTCCTTTTCCGTAATTTTTTCATTTTTCATATTCTCTATCTCCTATAAAAGTTTTTATCTCGTTGTAAATTCAAGCTCTCTCACCTGCTCGAATTATTATGCGTGACAAAATAATACTGTCTGACACAATACTAACTTAAAAAGCGTTCAGCGTATCGATATACAACGCTTTGTATTCCTCCGCCGATTTCAACCAAGAGAAATCGGTCGTCGCCGCTTTTTTCATTAAATTTTCCCAGCTTTCCTTATTTTTATACGCGTCAATCGCTTCGTGAATTACGTATAACATATCGTACGCATTACAGGACGCAAAGGTGAATCCGTTTCCGCCTGCGCCGTACGGCTTAATACTGTCGTAAAGCCCGCCCGTTTCTCTTACGAGCGGAATCGTTGCGTAACGCGACGCGATCATTTGCGAAAGTCCGCAAGGTTCGCTTATAGACGGCATCAAGAATATATCCGCACCCGAATATATTTTTCTCGATAAATCGTTATTAAACGCAATATTAACGGACGCTTTTCCTTCGTATCTTCTGCCTAAATCCTTAAAATATTCTTCAAAAGCGACGTCGCCCGTTCCCAAAAGCACGAATTGAACGTCCTCGTGCAAAATATCTTCCGCCACCATTTGTACGAGTTCCAATCCCTTATGCGAAACGAGACGGGTTATCATAGCGATAACGGGAACGTCTTTTACGGGCAGGGAAAGCATTTTTTGCATTTCCGTCTTACATACCGCTTTTCCTTGCATATTTTCCGTCGAATAGTTAGCAAAAAGCGCTTTATCCGTTGCAGGATCGTACGAAGCCACGTCTATTCCGTTCAAAATACCAACGAGCTTTGCCTCGTTTTTGCAAATTATATCTTGCAAACCGTGCGCGTATTGCGCCGTTTTAATCTCTTTTGCATAGGTCGGACTTACCGTCGAGAAACGCTCGGAACACTCGATTGCGGCTTTCATAAGGTTGATACAGCCGTCGTATTCTAATAAATATTTATATTCTGAAGGAATACCAAACAAATCCTCTAAAATATCGAGGGAGTATTTCCCTTGATATTCAATGTTATGAATGGTAAACAGCGCGCGAATATATTGATATTCGGGGCGTTTGCAATACATGGTTTTCAAATAAATCGCCGCAAGAGCCGCTTGCCAATCGTGACAATGTAATACGTCGGGATAAAAACCGATAAACGGTAAAATTTCCAAAACGCTACGCGAGAAAAACGCAAAGCGTTCTCCGTCGTCGTAATATCCGTAACAGCCGGGGCGTTTGAAATAGTATTCGTTATCGATAAAATAGTAGGTTACGCCGTTTTCTACGCAAGTAAATACGCCACAGTATTGATTTCTCCAACCAAGCGGAACGTACAAATTCCCAAGAAAGGAAGTTTTCCGTCTTTGTTCGGGTTTGATATCCGAATATAACGGCAATACGACGCGAATATCGTATTGCGGATCTTTTGCAAGCGCCTGCGGTAACGAACCGATTACGTCCGCAAGTCCGCCCGTTGCGATAAACGGTCTTGCTTCCGACGCAACGAAAAGAATTTTTCTCTTCTCGGAAACGGTAGGCAAGTTATCCCCTTCCGTTTTTAAGGGAAACGCAGTCGCGTTCGAATCCATTACGGTAGCAATTTTCTTCGCGCCCGTTCTCGTGGAAGATTTGAGCGTCGCTTTTATTTGTTTTTTTTCTGCCATATCTATTGCACTCCTTCTAAATTTCATAGTTCGCCCGTATCCGAAAACCGCTTACGGATACGGGCGTGCGCCAAATCGTTAAAGTCTTGTTCCCTTCGGGATATAGAAAGGAAGCGTATCACAACCGCCAAGCGTCTTTCTATCGCTTACGACGACGTTTTTATCGGTAATTACGCAATCGAGCGAAGTATTTTGACCGATAATATTATCCTGCATAACGATCGAATTTTTCACGACCGCACCCTTTCCGACTTTTACACCGCGGAACAATATGGAATTTTCCACGACGCCCTCAATTTCACAACCGTCGGAAATCAAGGAATTTTTCACCACGGCGTTTTCACCGTATTTGGAAGGCGCGCTATCGCGAACTTTCGTATAGATATCTCTATCGCCAAACAATTCGTCGCGCACTTCTTTATCCAAAAGCTCCATATTATGCTTGAAATACGCCGCCATGGAATCAATGCCTGCGTAATAACCTTTGAAGTCGTAGCGGTAAATTTTCAAACTATCCAACTGCTTGATTAAAATGTCGCTTTCAAAACTGCTAAATCCGTGCGTTACCGTTTCTTCTACGAGATTGAGAAGGAATTGACGGTTTGCCACCATAACGTTGATGAAAATATCCGCTTTCGTTCCGTCTTCCACGTGCGGAGAAAGCTGTATTTCATTGATTCTATCGTCTTCGTTTGCATGCACCAACATAAAGTCCGCACGGTTTCCAACCTTTCCGTAATGGGAAACGAGGGTGATGTCCGCGTTCTTTTCTTCATGCTGTTCGATTACGTCGGCGATATCCAATTTCATAACGCCGTCGCAGTCGGTAAGTACTACGTATTTTTCTTTACGGCGATAGAGGAAACCTCTTACGCTGTTCAACGCTTCCAAACGCGTCGTATACATTTTATCGTGTTTTTCGGAAAACGGAGGCAACAAAATCAAACCGCCGTCCTTTCTTGCAAGGTCCCAATCCTTTCCGCTTCCGATATGATCGATAAGCGAACGGTAGTTGTTGCTCGTCATAAGACCTACGGTCGTGATCCCCGAATTTACCATATTTGACAAAACGAAGTCAATGATACGGTATCTTCCGCCGTACGGGATAGAAGCCATCGTTCTTCTACGAACGAGTTCGGGCACGTTTTCCTCGTGCAAATTTGAAAAAATAATACCGATTGCCGATGCTGCCATATTCTATTCCCTCCTTACGCCAAAATATCTTTTTCGTGTTTTTGCCCGTCGCGTACGGCTACGCCGTCGCCAACGGTAAGACCGCGACCCAATACGACGATTTCCGCGTCGGGATTCTTTTCCACGCCGATTTCCGCATTCTTCCCAACCGTTACGTTTTCGTCTACGATGGAATAGGATACGACCGCTCCCGATTTAATCACGCTGTTTGCAAGCACGATCGCATCTTTTACAAGCGCGCCCTTTTCCACGATAACGTTGCTACCCAAAATGGAATTTTCCACGACGCCGTCGATTTCACAACCAAGTGCAACCATCGAATTTTTCACGATACCGTGCTCGCCGATATGTTCGGGGGGCGCGAGCGGATTTCTCGAATGGATTTTCCAAGACTTATCGCCGATATCAAATTCGGGATTATCCCCAAGAAGGTCCATATTGGCTTGCCAAAGCGAAGCCACCGTCCCTACGTCTTTCCAATACCCTTCAAAGCGGTAAGAGAACATCTTTTCCCCTGCGTTCAGCATTGCGGGCAAAACGTCTTTCCCGAAGTCTTTGGAGGAATTGGGATTCGCGTCGTCCTCTTCCAAATACTTGAACAGTTTTTGCGCGTTAAAAATATAGATACCCATGGAAGCAAGCGTGCTCTTGGGAACTTTGGGCTTTTCTTCAAATTGATAAATCGAGCCGTCGGGATTGGTGTTCAAAATCCCGAAACGGGAAGCCTCGCTAAGCGGAACGTTAATCGCCGCAATCGTACAGTCCGCGCCCGTCTTTTTATGTGCTTTCAACATTGCGGCGTAATCCATTTTATAAATGTGATCGCCCGAAAGTACGAGTACGTATTCTGGATTGTACATTTTCATGAAATGCAAGTTCTGATAAATTGCGTTTGCCGTGCCCGCGTACCACGAGGAATTGGTCTTCGCTTGATAGGGCGACAAAATATGTACGCCCCCGTACGTTCTGTCCAAATCCCAAGGCTGTCCGTTTCCAATGTACTCGTTCAATATCAAAGGTTGATACTGTGTGAGTACACCCACCGTGTCGATACCCGAGTTGATGCAGTTGGAAAGCGGGAAATCGATAATTCGGTATTTCGCGCCAAACGCAACCGCAGGTTTTGCAATATTCGTGGTAAGCGCGTACAGTCTACTGCCCTGTCCGCCCGCCAAAAGCATTGCAACGCATTCTTTCTTTCTTTGCATAAGTGCCCCCTTGTTAATTTATTTTTTTCAAATACACACAAGTCAGTTTGGGGAGATCGAATCGAATCGAATACTCCTTACCGTGACTGTATGTTTTTGTCGTAACGAAAATATATTTCCGCATAGCACCCGTTCCGCCGTAACGCGCGGAATCGCTGTTAAAAATAAGTTGATATTTGCCCTTCGGCAATCCTAAACGGTAATTTTTATAATCCGAACCCGAGAAATTAATCATGACGACCACGCAATTTCCCGCCTTATCCTTGCGTTGATACGCAAGAAAATTCCGATCCGCGTCGTCGGGTGCAAGCCATTCAAACCCGTCCCAAGAATCTTCTATTTCGTAAAACGCAGGCGTGCGCTTATACAACTCGTTCAACTCCCTTACCGCAACGGATAACTTCTCGTGCATGGGATATTCTTTTAAGAAGAATTCCACGCCCTCTTTATAGTTCCATTCCTTGAACTGCCCGAACTCGCTCCCCATGAAATTGAGTTTTTTTCCGGGGTGCGACATCATATACCCCAAAAAGGCGCGGACACCCGCGAATTTTTCCTCGTAACTTCCGGGCATTTTCCCAATCAACGAAGCTTTTCCGTGTACCACTTCGTCGTGGGAAATCGGCAAAACGTAGTTTTCCGAAAACGCGTACATCATGGAAAAGGTAAGCTTATTATGCTCGTACTGCCGATATAAGGGATTGGTTGCGATATACTTCAAAATATCGTTCATCCAGCCCATATTCCATTTGAAATTGAACCCAAGCCCGCCCATGGAAGTGGGTTTGGTGATAATCGGCCACGCCGTCGATTCTTCCGCGATCATCAACGCGGAAGGGAAGAAAGAAAATATCGCTTCGTTAAGCCGACGGAGAAAAGCAATCGCTTCCAAGTTTTTATTTTCCCCGTATACGTTCGGAACCCATTCCCCCGGCTCTTTGTCGTAATCGAGATACAACATAGAAGCCACGGCGTCCACGCGCAAACCGTCCACGTGATATTTCTCAAACAGGAACATGGCGGAAGATATCAAAAACGAAACGACCTCGCTTCTTCCGTAGTCAAACCGTCGCGTCCCCCAGCCCTTATTTTCCATTCTATCCCATTGGGAAGCTTCGTAAAGAGGTTGCCCGTCGAACTCGTACAGCCCGAATGCGTCTTTGGGGAAATGCGCGGGCACCCAATCAAGAATAACGCCAATCCCCGCTTTATGGAAAGAATCGATAAGATACATAAGATCCTTCGGTTCTCCAAGCCGAGAGGTTACGGAAAAATATCCCGTAACTTGATACCCCCAAGACCCGTCGAACGGATACTCGGTAAGAGGCATAAATTCTACGTGCGTATACCCCATTTTTACGACGTAATCGACAAGCTCGCTCGCAAGTTCGCGATACGACAAATACCCCCCGTCCGCACGGCGTTTCCACGAAAGCAAATTAACCTCGTAGATATTAACGGGGGAGCTATAAATATTGATACGCTTTTGCTTGTCCGAATATTCCTTATCCGTCCATTTGAAACCGGATAAATCGTAAAGTTTCGAAGCGTTCGAAGACTCTACGGACGGCGTTTCGGCGTGAAACGCAAACGGATCGGCTTTGTAAAAAGATCTGCCGTCGTGCGTTTCCAAACGGTATTTATAAGAATCAAACTGCTTTAAGCCGGGGATAAAAAGCTCGAAAGTTTCGCCGTCTATAAGTCTTTGCATACGGTTCGAAGTTGGATTCCAACCGTCAAAATCCCCCACGACGAAAACCTCTTTCGCGCGAGGCGCCCAAACCCGAAAAACGTATCCGCGTTTTTTGTCGCGAATAATCGGGTGCGCTCCCATAAATTCGTACGCCTTAAAATTTTCTCCGTGGTGGAACAAGTGCAAAGGCACGTTTGCTTCCAATTCTTGACGCATATATCCTCCGCAAGCAATTTTACGCTTAAAACGCCGAGCTATATACTAAATAATACAACTCTACATGTATATTATACTACATTTTTTTAATAATTTCAAGGTAATTAAGGGGAAAATATTCATTTTTTTATATTTTTTTAATTTTTTTATAAAACCCGCCATTACTATGCTTGACATAATTATTATGTTACGCGAGGTGTAATTATTATGCTTGACATAGTATTGGTATTTCTTTGAAAATAAAAAAAGCGAGTTTTGCCCTATTTTTTCGTTCGGACAATCCCCCGCTTTTTTGCATAAATAAAAATGTTTCACGATAAATGTTTCATAGAGAAGACAGTATTTTTTCAAGTCCTGCTTTCAATTCGTTTAGATCCCCGTTATTTTCTAAAAGGTACGCATTCATCAGCCGAAACCTTTTCGCGTTTTCCTCGGAGTCGTAATCAATTTGCGCGCGAATCTTTTTTAGCGCGTCTTGTTCCCCTATTTTATCCCGTGAACAGATGGCTGTAATTCTATCTTTAATTTTTCGTTTCACAATAATTGTTTCACAAAAATCTTTTTCGAATCCACCCTCAAAAAGCAACGGTACTTCGGCAAAAACAAGATCTCCCAAATCGTTATCCATTCGCGCAAGCAAACGCTTCATAATGATCGGATGTGAAATTTCGTTCAACCGCATTCTTGCTTCCGTATCGCTAAAAATCAATGCGCGAAGTTTCTCGCGTACAATTTCGCCGTTTTTAACGACGGAGGGAAAAGCTTGCTCAATGCGATATATATACTCCGCCTCAAAAAATAGTTCCTTGGATATTTCATCACAGGAATAGGTCGAATATCCTTTTTCTTTTAACAAAGCAAGCACGGCGGATTTTCCGCTACCGATTCCACCCGTAATAGCCACCCTCTTTTTCACAGTATCCTCCATATTGTTTCACATACATTGTTTCATGTTTGTGTTTATGAAACTCGTTTTGTGAAACTTTATTTTGATTCGTACCAATTAGCCCCTACGCCGACCTCTACCGTTAACGGCACGTTAAGTTTGACTGCGTTTTCCATCTCTTCTTGCAAAAGTGCGGAAACTTCTTCGGCTTCCTCTTTGGGCGCGTCAATCACGAGTTCGTCGTGAACCTGTAAAACGAGGCGTGCCTTATAACCGTTCTCTTTCAATCTACTATGCACGTTAATCATTGCTATTTTTATAATATCGGCACTCGATCCCTGCAAGGGCATATTCATAGCGGCGCGTTCCCCAAAAGAACGAACGTTATGATTCGTAGAACGAATCTCGTTGATCACTCGGCGACGCCCCAGCAAAGTTTTTACGAAGCCGTTTTGCACCGCCGTTTCCACGTTTCCGTTCATATACGCTTTAACTTCCGAGTAGCGTTCGAAATATTTGTCGATATATTCTTTTGCTCGTTTCGCGCTAATATTCAAATCGTTCCCAAGCCCAAACGCGCTAATCCCATATATAATCCCGAAATTAACCGCTTTCGCTTCACGACGAAGTTGTGGCGTCACCTCGCTTAAAGGCACGTTAAATACTTGCGAAGCGGTAAGCGCGTGAATATCCTCGCCCGCACAATACGCGGAAATCAACTCTTTGCAACCGGAAAAATGCGCAAGCAACCGAAGCTCGATTTGCGAATAATCCGCGTCAATCAAGACACAGCCTTCGCTCGCCGTGAAGAGCTTACGAAGCTCTCTTCCCTCTTCCGTTCGAATGGGAATATTTTGCAGGTTTGGATTCATACTAGAAAGCCGACCCGTCGCCGTATTGTATTGATTATAGGTCGTATGCACTTTCCCGTTTTTGATTAACGGCTTGAATCCCTCGATATAGGTAGAGTTAATTTTTTGCACCTTTCTATATCGAAGAATTTGACGGACGATTTCCGATTCATCCGCATATTTTTCCAATTCTTCCGCCGTCGTTTTATAGTTCTTACTTTCCTTACTTTTCTTAACCCCGCGCCCAATGCGCAACTTCTCGAAAAGAATTTTTCCGAGCTGTTGCGTAGAGTTGATATTAAACTCTTCGCCTGCGAGTTGATATATCGTTTTGGTAATCGACGAAAGCTCTAAAGTATAGCGTTTAGAAAGCGCATTGAGCGTATCCAAATCTACGCAAACGCCTTGATTTTCCATATCGAAAAGCACGCGTACGAGTGGAAGTTCTACCGTTTGGTACAACTTTTTTTCTTCCTCGTTCAATTGTCCAAAATACAAGTCGAACAAACGCAACAAACCGTAAGCGCGGTATTTATCGGGAATCCCGTTTTGATTCAAACAAAAGGTCAATCCGTCCGAATTGCTCAAACCGTCCGCAAGGCATTTCAAAATCGCAACGTCGTCAAACGGCGCGGACATGGTTATATCCAATTCAAAAAGACGGCGCATTACCTCTTTTGCGTTGTAAAGCAAAACCTTACGGCTTCCCTCAAATATTTTCTTAAAAACGAACGCCAATTCGTAATCAAAAAATCCCGCGTCCAAAAGATTAAGTTTTAAGGGCAAAACGTACTCAAAAACCTCTTTCGTCTCGTACACGCTACCCTCTATTGCCACAAAACGGAATTCGTAATCGGTAATATCGCAAGCCAAAATATCCGCTTTACTATCCTGTAAAACTCGCAACGCTTCCTCTACGGAAGAAGGATACACTTCGGTGGGTTCGACGAATTTTTTTTCTTTTGGTAACTGTTTATTTTGCGTTTCCTCGGGTTGTTCGTCGGCAAAAATTTTTAATCCAACCAACGACTTGAATTCAAGCTCGGCAAATTTTTCGCGCAAAGCGTGCGGGAACGGCATTGTAAGAAGACAATCGCCGATCGTTACATCAATGGGTGCGTTCGTATCAATCGTTGCGAGCTTTTTGGAAAAATACGCAAGCTCTTTTCCGTTTTCAAGTTTCGTGTGTAACGCGCCGTGTATGGAATCGAGATGATTATAAACGCCGTCGAGGTCAAAATATTGCGTAAGAAGCCCGTTTGCCGACTTTTCGCCCACGCCCGCAACACCGGGGATATTGTCCGATTTATCCCCCATTAAAGCCTTCAAGTCAATGATTTGCGAGGGAGTTAAACCAATTTCGTCGAAGAAATTTTTATCGTTTAGCTCCAATAAATCGCTAACGCCTTTTTTGGTAAAACAAACGCTCGTGGTTGCGTCTACGAGTTGATACGCGTCCCTATCGCCCGTGTAGATATACGTTTGTACGTTAAACTTCTTTGCCACCGTACCGAGCAAATCGTCCGCCTCGTAACCCTCCAATTCGAGCGTTTTGATTTTCATAATCTTCAAAACTTCTTTAAGAACGGGTACTTGCACGACGAGCTCTTCGGGCATGGGCTTTCTACCTGCCTTATAGCCGTCGTAAATTTTATGGCGAAAAGTGGGCGCGTGCAAGTCGAACGCCACGGCGAAATACGACGGTTTTTTATCCGTTATGATTTTTAGCATCAATTTCACGAACCCAAAAACGGCGTTCGTCGGAAGCCCGTTTTTCGTCGTAAAAACGGGAGTCGCGTAAAACGCGCGGTTTAACAAACTGTTGCCGTCGATAAGAACAAGCTTTTCCATATATAGACCTCTAAATGATATATAATTATTGTATCACGAAATCAAAAAAATCGCAAGAGATTTTATAAAGATACCAATATTTTATCCCTAAAAACGGCTAAATAAACGGAAGTGTGAATAACGAACCGTTCGATTTCTTTTAGCGCGCACGATTCGCTTTTCAATCAACAGCTTTGGCGGTTCTTTTTTCCTACTCGCTTTTCGCTCCTTGCCCGTAGTCGAATGAATTTTCGACTTCTTCACTCGGCACCAAAAACGACCCACTTCGCAAGAAGTGGGCTTTGCTCGCTCGTTATACGCTTTCGTGCCGCTGGTATGCGCTTCGCGCATTGCGGCGTCGCTCAACAGCTTTGACGGTTCTTTTTTCCTACTCGCTTTTCGCTCCTTGCCCGTAGTCGAATGAATTTTCGACTTCTTCACTCGGCACCGAAAACGACCCACTTCTTGCGAAGTGGGTCGTTTTTGGTGCCGCTGGTCGGAGTCGAACCGACACGAGGTTTCCCTCGACAGATTTTGAGTCTGTTGCGTCTGCCAGTTTCACCACAGCGGCGTATCTTCGCAACAGCTTTATTATTATAAATGAATCCTTAAAAAAAATCAAGCGTTTATGCGTACTTTTTCTAAAAAAAATTTATCTTTTTTTAAGTTTTTTCGTGAACCCACAAAAATGCGGGTTCACGATCGTATTTTACGCTAAAATTTCCGCAATAATTTTTCCCATTTCTTCAAAACGATTCTCCATTTCACCCGCCAATTGAATTTGCGTACGGGCGCGAACGAGGTTATGATCGCTATACTTCGTCGCAAAATAAGTATCCCCTGCAAGATAATCGGCAAGGAAACGCATACCACATTCGATCGTCATCAAATACGAGCCGTACGGCAAAAGTTCCGCCTCTTTTTCCGTAATACTTTCTTTCACCGCCCCGCAATACCCCTCGGCGTATGCACGGAACAAATCAATATCAAAGTGGACCTTGGAAAGGTCTTTTTCGTCTTCCGCAGCCGTGGACGCGCCGAAACGAATGGAATCGCCAAAGTCAAACAGCATCGATCCGGGCATGACCGTATCCAAGTCGATTACCGCGCGCGCCTTACCCGTTTCCGCGTCCATAAGAATATTATTCAACTTCGTATCGTTATGCGTTACGCGAAGCGGTAAAGATCCGTCTTTTAACCCTTCCATTACCTTTCCGTAAGTATTTTCATGAGAAAGCACGAACGCAATTTCTTTTTCGCAGTCCTTTGCCCGTCCGCAAACGTCCGCTTCCAGCGCGACCTTAAAATCGGCAAAGCGTTTGGGCGTATCGTGAAAGCGTTTAATCGTTTCCGTGAGTTTGGACGCGTCGAATTCGGCGAGATAATTTTGAAATTCCCCGAACGCCTTTCCCGAATTGCGGAACACTTCCAAGCTTCCCGCCGTTTGATACGTAACCGTATTTTCAATGAAATCGTATACGCGATAGCACTCTTCTTCCTTCAAAAACGGTTCGCCTGCCTTGGTAGGAACGACGCTCAAAGTTTCGATTCCGCGCGCTTTCAAATGCTCCGTAACCCCGCAAATATTTCGCATTAAATTGTCGGGATCGGGAAACACGCGCGTGTTCATTTTTTGCATGATATAACGCTTTTTATCCGTCGTTACGAGCAACGTAAGATTGATATGCCCTTCCCCGTACGGACAAATTTCAAGAATTTCCCCCTCGATTGCAAATTTATTCGCAACCGCTTCGTATTCTTTTTTGTAATCTACCATAAAACACCTCTTTGCGTTTTTCTTTCTTCTATTATACAATATTCACGCAAAAAAGAAAAAGAAATTATTTCAACGTTCTTTGGAATTGAAGTGAACCCAAAAAGTTGGACAAAAAATTAAATTAAATTGCTTGTGAATGAGTTCTGTATTGTACAGGACTCATTCCTTTTAGTTTACGAGATATTCTCTCGTTGTTGTAATAGTAAATATATTCGTGTAGCTTT
>JAFQGG010000029.1 GCA_017415505.1 Clostridia bacterium | reverse complement strand
TGTTTGAGGGATGATAGGAGGGAAAAGGATTGAAGGGCTGGAATAGAGGGCGCGGGAGAAAGGAGAGTAGGTGGAGTATCGTGCGGGGATAGAAGGGAAGATTGATAGAGTGAAGTGGAGTAGGGTATGGAAACGATGTGGGTGTATGGTATGAGGATAAGGGAAGTGAGTAAGGTACAAGAATCGGTGTAGAGGAGCTAACTTGCCCTGTTTTTCCCTCTAACCGCCAAAAATACCGTCATTTCCCGTTTTTTTAATAACATATGAACGCATGAACATATGTACATATGTTCATGCGTTCATATGTTTGAGGGGGGGTAGGTGGGTAAAGGATTGAAGAGCAGGGAGATAGGTGGAGTAAAGCGGAGATTTGGGGTGGGGATAAGGCGTAGAGGGAAATGTAGTAGCGTGGTGTTAAAGTGGGGATAAGGCGCGGGAATGAGAATCTTGGACAGGAAAAAATTGAGAAAACTGTTTTGGGTGGATATACCGTGAAGCGGAGAGGAGGATTTAGCGGAAAAATTGATTTAGTGGGGGGCAGGTATGCGTTGAACGGGGTTTTCTTTTGTTTTTTAGGGGGATAGATAGAGATATGTACGAAGAACGGGTGCGTGAAAATGTTAATTTTGCAATATTTTTTGCAAAAAAAAGTGTATACTTTTCCATAGAAATATGGGATAATGGTGGCGTAGCCACCAAAGAGAAAGGGGTTATGGGCAAAACTTTGAGAGAATAAAGACCGTGCGTTGGCACGCGGGAGGAAATCAATGGCATTGGAAGAATTGAAAAAAGCACTTGGCGGGAACTTAAAAGACAACAAAAGTATTCCTTTTTGGAGTTGGAATAACGCGTTGGACGAAGGGGAGCTCGTAAAGCAAATCGAGGATATGCACGCCGCGGGAATCGGCGGTTTTATCATGCACGCGAGAACGGGCTTGAAAGACGAGTATTTATCCGAGAAATGGTTTTCCTGTATCGAAGCCTGCTTAAAAAAGGCGAAGGAATTAGACATGAACGCTTGGGCGTACGACGAGAACGGTTGACCGAGCGGGTTCGTGGGCGGGAAATTGCTCGAAAATATGGATTTCCGCGCGAGATTTTTAACCTATAAGCAAACGGAAAGTTACGACGAAAGCGCGTTTGCCGTATACGTGCAAAGTGAAAGAGGGTACGAGCGCGTGTGCGCGCCCCAAGAGGGCGCGTGCGCCTATGAGTGCGTATATTTGAATATAAGCCCCGCCAATACCGACATTTTGAAACCCGAAGTCGTGGACGCGTTCATTCGCGAAACCTACGACAAATATTACGAAAGATTCCCCGAAAGTTTCGGGAAAGAGCTCGTGGGCTTTTTTACCGACGAACCGCAATATTACCGCGCCGCCACGCCGTACAGCGACGAAGCGGCGAAGGTTTTCGCTTCGCGCGGGAAAGATATCAAAGACGGTTTGATTTGGCTTTTCAAGGAGAATGAAAAAGGGTACGCGTTCCGCGTGGAATATTACCGCACGCTCAACGAGTTATACGTACAAAATTTCTATAAAAAGGTCTACGATTGGTGCGAGGCGCACGGCTGTATGCTTACGGGGCACTCGATCGAGGAAGCGGGAATCGCCGCGCAAATGCTGGGCGGGGCGGGTTGTATGCCCACTTACGAGTACGAGCATATCCCCGGGATAGACCATTTGTGTCGGGATTGCTCGTCCGAGCTTGCGCCCAAGCAGTTGGGTAGCGTCGGGGCGCAACTTGGCAAGAAATTCTTGCTCACCGAAACTTTTGCTTGCGGTGGGTACGATACCACGCCCAAGGAATTAAAAAGTATCGGCGATTTCCAATACTTTAACGGCGCTAATATGACCTGTCAACACTTATATCCCTATTCCATGTCGGCGCAGGGGAAATTCGATCACCCGCCGTTTTTCTCTCCGCAGTCGAATTGGTTTGAGGAGTTCAAGGCGTTCAACGATTATTTCACCCGCTTGGGGCATCTCGTTTCCAACACGGCGGATCGCTACGACGTGGCGATTCTCCACCCCCTCCGCAACGTATACCTCTACTACGTATGGGGCGGAAAGAACGAGCTTGTGGTCGCGTTTGAAAACGATTTCAAAGCGCTTATGAGCACCTTGCGCAAAAACGGCGTGACCTATCAATTTATCGACGAAGCTTTGCTTAAAAAATACGGTCGGCTCGAAGGGGACGCGCTCGTTTTGGGGAATTGCAAATACGACAAAATCATCATCCCGAAAATGGAGAATATTTCCGCGGAAACCTACGAACTGTTCCAAGCGTATACGGGCAAACTTTGCGCGCTTTCGTCCTTTTCGTATATCGACGGCAAACCCGCGACGGCGTACCTGCCCTCCAACGCGACTTTGGAAGAGTTTATCGACGGCGTGGAATGGCGGTATATGCAAAAGGGCGTGCGGTACGCCGTAAACGAAGAGCTTGCGCTCACGGGCTTGCCCGCCAACCACAGCGAACGGGCGTTCCCGCAACACCTGCTTATCGAAACGGACGGAGAGAAAATCTTTTACGCGCTCGACGGCGCGTGGTTTTTGAACGAAACGTATCTCGCGTTGAAAAACGCGGAGCTTTCGCTTCTCGTGCTCGATTGCACTTGCGGGGATTATACGGGCGATTACCGTATCGGCGAGCTGTACCAAACGCCGATCGCAAGCGGGGAAACCGTGCGCGAGGAAAAGGTGGAACACGCTTTGACGGACGAGGCGGTAACGGGCGTTTTGCGCATACGCGCAAAGGGCTTGCGCGCGTTGGAACTTCGCTTGCGTGAAAAGGACGGGAAGTACGCTCTGCTCACGCTCAAAGACGGGGAATGGGTATTCGACCGCTCCCGCGTGGCGGAATCTATCGTCGGCGTGGAAAAGGACGAGGACAGCCTCGCGGGGATTCGGCGTATGCCGTTTGGCGGGGGTGAAGAACTCACCGTCGTTTTGGACGAGTTTTCGGTGGAGATTTTCGAAAACGGCAAGGCGCTGTCTTCGACGGTGTATCCCGCCGTGTACGCGTCGGGGATTTGCTTGACGGTGGACGCGGACGAGTGCGTCTATATCCGTGAAAAAATAGAAGAATAACGATCGCCTATAAATTTCGAGGAAGAAAGACGGTGCGCAGAGATTTCTCTCTGCGCACCGTCTTTTTTTGGTTGCATTGAATTATTTTTTAAGTTCCAAAGTGCGTTTATACGCCGTCGTTACCGCGTCCATAACCGCCCCGCGGAAACCCGCCTTTTCCAAGGCGTGCATACCCGCGATCGTCGTTCCGCCGGGGGAACAAACCGCGTCCTTTAAGGGGGCGGGGTGTCCGTAGGTTAAGAGCATTTCCGCCGCTCCGCGAAGCGTTTGCGCGGCGTAGAGCGACGCTTGTTCTCTCGATAGACCGCATTCCACACCGCCGTCGGCAAGCGCTTCGGCGAACGCGTACACGAACGCAGGGGAGCAACCCGAGAGCGCGCTCCCGCTATCGATTTTATCCTCGGACAGCTTGTCGAATTTGCCCGCGCCCGAGAATAGACTCAAAAACTCGTTTTCTACGAAAAGATTCACGCCCGCGAGCGCGTACAAAATCATACCTTCGCCCACGGCGACGGGGGTGTTGGGCATAATGCGGATCACGGGCAAATCCGCGCCGATATACGAACGGATTGCCCTCGTAGAAACGCCTGCCGCCATGCTCACGACCACGACGCCCGCGTTGGCTTTGAGCTGTTCCTTGATTCCCCCAAGCGTTTCCTCGATATTTTGCGGTTTTACGCCGAGCACGACGAATTTACAGCTCGTTGCAATCTCGCGGATATCCACGCTCCAAACCCCACATTCCGATACGAGCGTTTGCGTTTTCTTTTTGTCGTGATCGCAAACGGCGATATTCTCACCGCCCACCGTTTTCACCGCCGAGCGAACGAGCGCTCCGCCCATGTTTCCGCAACCGATAAAACCCAAAGTGTAACTCATAATTTCTCCTTCGTCAACGGATATGCCCGTTGCCTTTTACGATATATTTATACGAGCAAAGCTCTTCCAAACCCATAGGACCGCGCGCGTGCAGTTTTTGCGTGGAAATACCGATTTCACAGCCCTTGCCGAATTCGCCTCCGTCCGTGAAACGGGTGGAGGCGTTGATATACACCGCCGAACTGTCCACGCCCGCGGTAAAGCGGTTTGCCGTCGCCTCGTTTTCCGTGATAATCGCCTCGCTGTGCCCCGTCGAGTGCTCGGCGATATGCGCGATCGCCTCGTCCACGCCCGAAACGGTCTTGATTGCCAAGATATAATCGAGAAATTCGGTGTCGAAGTCCGTTTCCCCCGCGCGTAAAACGCGCGGTTTGCCTTGCAAAATTTCAAACGCCCGTTCGTCGCAACGCAACTCCACGCCCTCCAACCGTTCGTATAAACGGGGGAGAAAGCTTTGCAAAATAGACTCGTGCACCAAGCAAACCTCCGCGGCGTTGCAAACGGAGGGACGGGAGGTCTTTGCGTTATGCACGATCGCAAGCGCCTTTTCTTCGTCCGCGTCCTTATCCACGAAAATATGGCATATGCCCGTGCCCGTTTGTATGCACGGCACTTTCGCGTTCTCCACGCAAGCGCGGATCAACCCCGCGCCCCCGCGCGGGATAAGGGCGTCGATATAGCCCACCGCCGTCATCATTTCCGTCGCGCTTTGACGGGAAGTATCCTCGACGATATTGATAAAATTTTCGTTTAGACGCATACCTGCTATGCACGAACGCATGGTGTTTACGATCGCCAAAGAGGAGCGGAACGCGTCCTTACCGCCTCGCAAAACGCAGGCGTTTCCGCTCTTGAAACAAAGCGCGCCCGCGTCCGAGGTCACGTTCGGACGACTCTCGTAAATAATACCCACCACGCCCAAGGGCACGCGCTTTTTTATTACGGTAAGCCCGTTTTTCAAGCCGTTCTCTTCGAGCACTTTGCCCACGGGGTCGGGGAGCATTGCCACTTCGCGTACGCCCTGCGCCATGCCCGCGATCCGCTTTTTGTCTAAGCGCAAGCGATCGAGCATAACCGTCGGTAAATGCGCTTTGGCGATTTGGATATCCTCTTCGTTGGCGCGCAAAATTCCGTCGGCGTTTTCTTCCAACGCGTCCGCGATCGCGTACAAAACGGCGTTTTTCTCCTCGGTTGAAAGCAGAGCAAGCTCGCGCGAAGCGATTTTTGCGTCCGTTAAAATTTCTTGCGTTTTTCTCATTTCCGTTCACCGTAGAAACGGGTGTATGCGCCCGCTTCTCCCTTTGCAATCGCGTACAGCGTTTCGGGGTATTCGCCGTTGGCGATCACGGTATCCACGCCCCGTTCCCCGCAAATTTTCGCCGCGATTAGTTTGGTTCTCATACCGCCCGTGCCGAGCGAAGACCCCGCCCCGCCCGCGCTTTGCAAAAGTTCGTCCGTCACGCCGTAAACCTCGCGGATAAGCTTGGCGTTTCCGTCCTTGTGCGGGTCGGCGGAGTACAGTCCGTCCACGTCGGACAAAATAACGAGAAGTTCCGCTTGCACGCTCACCGCCACGAGCGCGGAGAGGGTGTCGTTGTCGCCCACCTTAATTTCTTCCGTCGCAACCGTGTCGTTCTCGTTGATAATGGGCAACGCGCCGAGCTGTAAAAGCCGTTCCACGGTGTTGGAGAAATTTCCGTGCCGATCGGGCGCGTTGAAATCCTCGCCCGTCAAAAGAATTTGCGCGACCGTGTGCCCGTACTCGGTAAACAGCCTGTCGTAAGTGTACATAAGCTCGCATTGTCCGACGGCTGCCGCCGCTTGCTTGGTGGGAATGTCCTGCGGTTTCGTTTGTAGCGCGAGTTTGCCCACGCCCATACCGATTGCGCCCGAGGATACGAGCAATACCTCGTGCCCCTCGTTTTTTAAGTCGCTCAAAACCCTGCACAGCTCGCCCGTGCGCCGTATATTTAATTTCCCCGTCGCGTGCGCGAGCGTGGAAGTTCCTACTTTGATGACGATTCGCATAAACCTATTCCTTTTTTCGATTTTACAAAGCAAAACGAAGCGTTTTTTCAATTATAACGCATTTGACAGAATTTGTCAAGCGAGAAATGCGAGTAAAACGAAAAAAGCAGTTGTTAAAATACTTGGAGAAACGCAAGCGTTTGCGTTTGCGGAGAATAAATCAAGGAGGAAAGCCGTGAAAGGCGGGGGCAGGTATGCGTTCAAGCTCCCGTACGGCGGAATAAAAATGAAAAAAAGACCTACGGTTTATATTTGGATTTTATGCGTTTGGGCGGTATGCGCGGGGGTACTTCTCGCGGCGTGCGGCGTGATCGCGTACGAGCTTTTCACTTCGTCGTACACCGAGCGTTCGGTAGGGCTTGCCGCCCTTGCGTGCGTTTTGGTGTTCGCGAACGCGGGAATGTTGGCGTATATGTGGCTGGGTAGCGTGAAAGATTTTCTTTTTTCGCTCGTGTTTTTGATTACGAAAAAGAAGCTCATGAAACGCTACGACGCGATCGTAAACGCCGAAGTGGATTACACGAAACTTACGGGTGACGGGCGATTGCCCCGCGTATTGCTCTTGTATTGTACCTGCAACGATTTCAACGCCGAGGCGTTGGAAAAGTGTATGGCGCAGGACTACGAAAATTTCCACACCGTCATTCTCGACGATAGCTCGAAAGAGGAATATACGAAAGCGATCGACGCATTCGCGCAAAGGACGGGTGCGGAGGTGGTGAGAAGGGAAAACCGCACGCATTTTAAGGCGGGAAACCTCAATCATTACTTGCAAGGCAGGACGGATTACGACTATTTCGTCGTGCTCGACAGCGACGAGCGGATTCCCGAGAATTATATTACGGAAACGCTCAAATACTACGCGTATTCGCCTAAGGTGGGCGTGGTACAGGCGGCGCATAAGGCGACGAAGGGGAAAAATATGTTCCAAAGCCTTATGGGACTTTCGGTCAAGAGCAACGGGCGCATTTGCCAAGTCATGAAAAATTTCTACGGCGCGAACGCCTTGATCGGGCACGGTATGACGATTAGTAGAGCTTGCTACGAGGCGACGAGCGGTTTTCCGAGCGTGGTGGCGGAGGATATTTCCTTTGCGATCGACGTAAAAAACAGCGGATATCGCGTGCTGTACGCGCCGAATATCGTTTGCGAAGAGGAGTTCCCCGTCGATTACCTGTGCTTGAAAAAACGGCAGGCAAAGTGGGTGCAGGGGAATATCGAGTTCATGCGCAAATACAATCGCAGTATTACGGAATCGAAGATGACTTGGTACGAAAAGCTGGACGTGAAGCTTTCCCATTACAACTTGCCGATTATCCCCATGCTGTCGTTTGCGATCGTACTCAATACGGTGATTATCGGCGCGTTGGGGTTCGACGTGGGCGGGTATTCCCTCGCGCTCGTCGCGCTCATGGTACTCTTCTTAGTATCCCCGCTCGTACCCGATTTCTTCGTGCACGGACGAAAACAAAATATATTTAAGCTCCTCGGCTACGCCGCGCTCAATTTCGTGGTGTACGCCTCGCTCGTGCCCATGATGATCGCCACCGTGGTGTGCGCGCTGTTTGGGAAAAAGGCGCGGTTTATCGTCACGCCCAAAGAGGAAAGGAAAATTTCTATCAAGGACGCGCTTATCGGTTCGTACGATTCGTTAATCTTTGCGTGCGTGGTGGGATTGCTTACGGGAATCACCTATTTCTCGCCCGCGCCGACGATCTTGCTCGTGGGGAGCTGTGCGCTCGCTCCGCTCGCGATTTTAGTGGCGAACCTGCCTGCGAAACTTCGATAAAAGATTAGTAAATATCCACCCGCATAGCGGGTGGCTTTACTTTTTCGGGCATAGCCCTTTCCTACTGGCATAGCACAAATGTGCTTTTTTATTGACCTGCCAGTCATGCATAGATTACCTGCTACCCGTCAACGGGTCATTGGGGTCAAAAATACTCAACTGGTCGCTTTCTTTATCCGTTTTTAACTGATTTTTGACATACTCTGCTATTGCTTGCGTATTCTTCCCTACCGTATCGACATAGTATCCCTTGCACCAAAATTCGCGATTTCGGTATGCAAACTTCATATTCCCCCATTTTTGAAATATTATCGTCGCGCTTTTTCCTTTCAGATATCCCATAAACCCCGAAACGCTCATTTTGGGTGGTATTGTTACGAGTATGTGTATATGGTCAGGACATATCTCACCTTCCAACACTTCCACTCCTTTCCATTGACATAATTTTCTTAAAATTTCTCGTATTTCAAGCCTATGTTGTTCATAAAAAATTTTTCTACGATATTTTGGCGCAAATACTATGTGATACTTGCAATTCCACTTTGTATGTGCTAAACTATTTGTGGTATTAAATGTTTCCGACATTTTTTATCCTCCGATTTTTTATTTTGTTTTTGCAACTGGCAGGTCGCAATTACATTATACTAAATCGGAGTTTTTATTTCAACTCATCGGTTAACCTCTACCGAACCACGCGACTATCGCGTGGTTTTCTT
>JAFQGG010000014.1 GCA_017415505.1 Clostridia bacterium | reverse complement strand
GGAAACGCGTAGATATATTACCATAGCGGTGACGATGGCAAAGAGGTCCCACCTGTTCCCATTCCGAACACAGAAGTTAAGCTCTTTTACGCCGAAAGTACTTGTGGATAACCACCGGGAGGATAGGAAGTTGCCGCTTTTCAAACGAAAGAACCAAGTTCGCTTGGTTCTTTTTTCGTTATTCCGACCTTTATGAGGGAAAGCACCCCTTATTGCAGAGAAAAGAGTAACTTGCCTTTTTCATATACCTCGCCGTTTCTTGTTTTATGCAGATAACATATGAATATATGAACATATGTACATATGTTCATATATTCATATGTTTGAGGGGTGATAGGAGGGAAAAGGATTGAAGGGCTGGAATAGAGGGCGCGGGAGAAAGGAGAGTAGGTGGAGTATCGTGCGGGGATAGAAGGGAAGATTGATAGAGTGAAGTAGGGTATGGAAACGATGTGGGTGTATGGTATGAGGATAAGGGAAGTGAGTAAGGTACAAGAATCGGTGTAGAGGCGCTAACTTGCCCTGTTTTTCCCTCTAACCGCCAAAAATACCGTCATTTCCCGTTTTTTTCTAATAACATATGAACGTATGAACATATGTACATATGTTCATACGTTCATATGTTTGAGGGGTAGGCGGATAAAGGATTGAAGAGCAGGGAGAAAGGAGAGTAGGTGGAGGGAAGTGGAGTAGGGTGTTGAAACGAGGTGGGGTATGGTGCGCGGGTTGCGCGTGGTGGTGGAAACGAGCGGATATTTTGACGGTGCGCTCGTGCCTTCGCTCGTTTCGTGTGTGGATTTATTCCTGTTCGATTTCAAGGCCTCCTTGCGCCATAAAGAGCATACGGGTGTGGACGGGGAAAAGATACTCAAAAACCTGTTCGCGATTGATGAAGCGGGCGGGAAGACCGTGCTTCGCTGTATTCTTTTGGCAGGAAAAAATACGGAAACTTCCCATTACGATAAAATCGCGGAAATTTTTCACCGCTTGAAAGGCTGTTTGCGCGTGGAGATTTTCTCGTATCGGCATTACGGGGAAGGAAAATACCGCGATTTAGGACTGCCGTATCACGGCAAACGGGAATGGATAGTAGAGCGAGCGGGACTGTTAGGGGTGCGCGAGTATTTGCGAGCCAAAGGCGTGCGCGTACGCGTTTTAGAATAACCGTGTCCGTTTTCCCTTTTCGTGCATATATTGAAAGTAGGTACTTTACGCACGAAGCACGGGGGATAAGGCGATGGAAAATACTTGGTTGACCGTTTTTGGGATATGTTTTATTTTTGCAATGACAACGCTCGGTTCAGCGGTAGTTTTTCTTTTCAAAAGGGGGATTTCTCCCAAGCTTAACGCCGCTTTTTTGGGTTTTGCGGCGGGGGTTATGATTGCGGCGTCCGTTTGGTCGTTGCTATTGCCCGCTTTGGAATCGGCGGAAGTCTATTTCCCGTCCCTGCCCTTTTTGCCCGTAGCGCTCGGGTTATTGCTTGGTGGAGTATTCTTGTCAGCGATAGATCGTTTTTTACCGAAAGAAAAAAACGAGCGCGCGTCTATGCGATTATTTTCTGCGGTTACGCTTCACAATATCCCCGAGGGGCTTGCCGTTGGGTTTGCGTTCGGCGCGACGGGCGGTTTTTCTGCTTTGGGGCTTGCCGTTGGAATCGGCGTGCAAAATTTACCCGAGGGCGCGGCGGTATCGTTGCCCATGAAAAGGGTGACGAAAAGCAATACGAAAGCGTTTTTATGGGGCGTCGGAAGTGGGATCGCCGAACCGATTTTTGCGTGTTTGGGGTATTTTCTTTCCGCGTATTTGCTCGTTTTACAACCGTGGTTATTGGCGTTTTCGGCGGGGGCGATGTTGTTCGTGAGTGCGCAGGACCTTATTCCCGACGCGAGAGAGGAAAGCGCGCCGTCGCTTGGCGCGTGGAGCGCGTTAATTGGGTTTGCTTTGATGATGGTTTTGGATATTGCTCTTAACGGCGCGTAATCACGCGCCGATTGGGTATTTTTGACAGTTTTTCGCGTGGAAAATGTTGGTTATATGAAATTTTGGCGTTTCCTGTCCATAATGAAAAAAATGGCTTGACAAATACTTGCCCGTGTGTTACAATATATAATAGGATTTATATAAACTATAAAAGTAAACGGGGTAAGAATAATGAAAAAGAAATTTTTGATCGTGGCGTTGAGTATCGTTGCGGCGAGCTGTGCGTTCGTTGCGTGTGGAGAAGATTCGTTGGGCGAGTTGATTCCCGAAGGTAGCGATAGCACTTCCGAATACGTTATGCAGGAGCGTAACGTTTCCTACGTGGGCGTTATCGACGGGGTAATAGGCGAAATTCCCGCGAATATGAAAGATTCGGCGGGCGCGTATCCTACGAAGTATATGGAAGGCGAAGGCGTGGAAGTCGATTCGTTGATAAACGCGGGGCAATATGCGTTCGACGGTTGGTACACCGACGAGGCGTGCGGGAATTTATTTAGCGAAATCGACGGCGATACGCGCGGGGATATTACGCTGTATGCAAAAATTTCCACTTTGAAATACACCGTATCGTATAAAGCCGTTTTGGACGGCGAGGTTTGCGAAATTCCCGAACAAATGTGGAATAGCGATGGCTCGTATCCTACGGAATATACCTATTCGATCGGCGCGACGGTGAGCACGCTCCTCGATTACGAGGTGGACAGCCAAACGGTGTATACTTTCGAGGGTTGGTATATGAGCGAAGACTGTTTTGCTCCCGTGTCCAATATCGGTACGGGCGTGACGGGTAATATTACGCTGTACGCGAAAATTGAGGTGAACGCGACGGGCGCGGATATCGAATATAAAATGGTTTCCCACTTCGGCGTTTCGGATACAGTCAACGCAAATATGTACGCGAACGGCGGGAATTATCCCGACGAATACGAATACGGCGTGGAAACGGAGATTTCCGACCTCGTAGAATATCAAACTGCAAGCGGAAGATACGCCTTTGGCGGTTGGTATTTGGACGAAGCGTGTACGCTCGAATTCGGGGGGATCACGGAAAATACGCGCGGGAAATTGACTTTATACGCAAAAGTGGACACGTATATGTCGATTACCTATAAAGCCGTAATCGACGGTACGGTGGGTGAAGTGCCTGCGGATATGGGTGCGGACGCGCTCGCGAAAGAATACCTCGTAGGCGGAACGCTTACCTTGCAAGAGCTTACGGAAACGGCGAACAAGGATTTCCTCGGTTGGTACGAAGACGAAGCGTGCAACACGCCGTTCGTCGGTACGGGCAAAGTGAGTGCGTTCACCGCTTACGCGAAGATTCAAACGAAGGCGGGTGTGACCTATTACGCCGTTAAAGACGGGCAACAGGTAGCGCTTGAAGACGCTTGGAAAAAGACGGACGGCGCGTATCCCACCGAGTATAATTACGGAACGGATACCGTCGTGGACGGATTGCAAGAAACTTTCGTGATCGAGGGGACGACCTATAAATTTGTCGGTTGGTACACGGACGCGACCTGCTCCGTTGCGTTTAAGGGGATTACGGCGCAGTCGCGCGGGGTGATTACGCTGTACGCGAAAATTGATCAAGTTTACGCGATTTCGTACTTCGTCGTTTACAAGGGTGAAACGCGCGCCATGTCGAAAATTTCAGGCGTACCCACTTGGTACACGAAAGGCATGAGCGTGACGGTTCCGAATAAGACCTACTACGAAGAAACTTACCGCGAGTATACCTTGACGGGCGTTTGGTACACGGACGAGGCGTGTACGCAAGAATTCAAAGGGATCAGCGCAACGCAAACGGGCGATTTGAAGCTGTACGCAAAAGCAACCAAGATGGACGCGTGGACGCCACACCTCTAAAACGCGATAAGAGGAATGATTTATGAAAAAGTTTTTCATACTGTTGCTGTGCGTGGTGCTCGGGCTTTTGACGCTTACGGCGTGTGAAGAAGATTCGAGCAAAAAAAGACCTTCGTCGAATCCGAATTTGGAAGAGGATTGGACGCCGAACTTTTAATGCGAGTCATATGTAATAAAAACGCCGTATTGACGGCGTTTTTACACTATTGGGAGGGATTTATGCAAGATTGTATTATTATCGGTAGCGGACCTGCGGGCATTTCCGCGGCGCTAACTTTATGGGCGAACGGGAAAAGTTTTATGCTGTTTGGGCGCGCGGATTTGAGCGATAAAATTACGAAAGCGGAGCTTATCCGCAATTACCCCGGACTGTCTTTGGTGACGGGACAAGCCTTTTGCGAAGCGTTGCAAGCACAACTTTCCGAGGCGAAAATTGCCGTTACGGAAGAAAAGGTGCTGGGCGTGTACGCGTTGAACGGGAAATTCGGCGTTTCTACGAAAGAGGGGGGCTATTACGAGAGTAAGACGGTAATCCTTGCGCTCGGCGTGGAAACGGTGAAGACGATCGAGGGGGAAACGGAGTTTTTAGGGCGTGGCGTAAGCTACTGCGCGACTTGCGACGGATTTTTATATAAAGGAAAAACGATAGCCGTTTTGTGTACGAATAAGCGTTACGAGCACGAGGTTGCATACTTGGCGGATTTGGCGGAAACGGTGTATTTGATTCCCACTTACAAAGGGGTGGAGCTTGCGCGGGAAAATATAAAAATCTTGCGTAAAATGCCCGTAAAAATCGAGGGGGATCAACGGGTGGAAACGCTCGTGTTTTCCGCGCCTCCCGCAGAAGGCGCGGAGGCACGGTTGAAAATCGACGGCGTGTTTGCCCTTCGGGAAAGCGTTTCTCCTGCCGTACTGCTCTCGGGGCTTGAAACGGAGAACGGGCACGTGCGCGTGACGAGGGATATGCAAACGAATATAAAGGGTTGCTTTTCGGCGGGGGATTGTACGGGAAGACCGTACCAATACGCCAAAGCCGTGGGCGAGGGCAATATAGCCGCGCACGCCGTAACCGCTTTTTTACGGGACGGGGATCAAGAATGAGCGAACGGGAACGGGTGATTTTGCACTCCGATTTGAATAATTTTTTCGCTTCGGTGGAGATCGCGCTCAATCCCGCGCTCGGCGGAAAACCGCTGATCGTTTGCGGAGATCCCAAAGAACGCCACGGTATCGTACTCGCCAAGAACGAAGAGGCGAAAAAGTTTGGGATCAAGACGGCGGAAACGGTGTATTCGGCGTTGAAAAAGTGTCCGCATATCCAAATGGTCGGCTCGCATTTTCACGAGTATAAACGCTATTCCTTGGCAGTAAAGGAAATTTACGGACGGTACACCGAAAAGATTGAAGAGTGCAGTATCGACGAGTGCGCGCTCGATATGACGGAGAGCGTCGCGCTGTTTGGGAACGGGGAAACGATAGCCCAAGAGATTCGAAAGGCGGTAAAGACGGAATTGGGGCTTACCGTTTCTATCGGGGTAAGCTTTAATAAAGTGTTTGCAAAGCTCGCTTCCGAAATGCGCAAGCCGGACGCCGTTACGGTGATTTCACGCGCGGATTTTAAGAGAATCGTTTATCCTCTGCCCGTCACCGATTTATGGCTCGTGGGCGGTTCTACCGCGCAAACGCTCGGGAAACTCGGCATACGAACGATCGGACAACTCGCCGAGGCGGACGAGAAACTTTTGGATCGTTTTTTGGGGAAACGGGGTAGGCAGGTACGCGTTTACGCGCGCGGAGAGGATACGGAGCCCGTCAAATGGGAGAAGACGGAACGGGATGTAAAATCGATTGGCAACTCGTCTACTCTGCCCAAGGATATTTGCGATAGGGAAGAGGTCAAGCGTTGGTTTTTCGTGCTCGCGGAAAGCGTTGCGGCGCGCCTTCGTTCGGCGGACGTGGGACGGGCAAATACCGTACATATCGTCGTGAGAAACGAGCGCATGGAGGATTTTACTTGGCAAACGAAAGTGTCGCCAACGGCGCTTTGCGGGGATATTGCAAAGACGGCGTTTGAGCTGTTTTGTCGGCATTGTCCGATCGGTACGAAAGTGCGTATGCTCGGCGTTTCCGTTTCGGGGTTCGATTATCACGTGGAACAACTTTCGCTTGCGGGCGCGATAGAAGAAGCGGAAGGGAAGATAAGCTACGAAAAAAAGGAACGCGCGGAAAGCGCGGTGGCGAAGCTTCGGGAAAAATACGGCTACGCCACGGTGCAACGCGGTTTGGTGTTCAAGGATGAAAAATTGGGCGGTTTGGATATACGGGGGAAGAAAGAGGAAATTTCGCCCGTGGATAAAGACCCGCACAAAGACGAATGAAAAAGAACGGTTAAAAAACCGTTCTTTTTCACAAAATAAAAACTGCGCGATCCTTTTTTGCCGAGATTTACCGAAGCGGAAACGCCGCAGGTGACTCCTTCAAAGCTACCTTATGGCACACGCAAACCTCCGCTTAGTGCTGCTACGTTCCCGTCCTGACACGGTTCACGGTAATGCGTTGCATAAGACCTTGCTATCAACGTTCCTTACGGCGCGCAAACCTTCCATAAACCTCGTCGAGAAAGGCGTTCGGCTCTGCTATAGCGGATTGCAGATACAGGGTGCCGCTAACTCCCCGCCTACGCGCAGCCTATATATTATAGCGTATTTTCCAAAGGATTGCAACCGTTTTTGCGTCCTTTTGCTTCTTTTTTCGAAAAGCCTTCGTTTTGCTTGGCAGATTTTGGCAAAAAACGCCGTATTTTCGGGCGAATGCGTTGACAAAACGCCCGTAAAAGGGTATAATAATATAGCAACGTTTTTAAGGAGAAAAATATATGTCGGAAAATTGCAGTCATAACTGTTCAAGCTGTTCCTCGTCCTCTTGTTCGTCGAGAAAACAGGAAAGCTTTTTGAAAGAACCGCATAAAAAATCGTCGATTAAAAAGGTGATCGGCGTAGTAAGCGGAAAGGGCGGGGTCGGGAAATCGCTTACGACCGCTTTGCTTGCTTCGCTTGCGCAAAAAAAAGGTATGTCCGTAGGGATCATGGACGCGGATATCACGGGGCCGTCCATTCCCCATATGTTCGGCGTGACGGATAGAGCGACGGGGAGCGAAGAGGGAATCGATACCGTGCTTTCCCCCTCGGGTATGCAACTTATGTCCATGAACTTGCTTTTGGACGACGCGACTTCGCCCGTCGTTTGGAGGGGTATGGTTATTTCGGGTACGGTGTTGCAGTTTTGGACGGACGTAATTTGGAAAGATCTCGATTTGCTGTTTATCGATATGCCCCCGGGAACGGGCGACGTGCCCCTTACGGTATTCCAAAGTATTCCCATTGCGGGTATCGTTATCGTCACCACCCCGCAGGACCTTGTGAAAATGGTGGTAGAAAAGGCAATGAATATGGCGGGGATTATGAATATTCCCGTGCTCGGCTTGGTGGAGAATATGAGTTATCTTACCTGCCCCGATTGCGGAAAAAAGATAGAGGTGTTCGGGCATAGCAAGGCAAAGGCGATCGCTTCCGAATACGGCATACCCGCCGTGGCGCGTATGCCACTCGACCCTACGATTTCGGGGTATGCGGACGCGGGCAGAATTGAAGACTACGAAACGGACGCGCTCGAAGAAGTGTTTGCGCAAATAGAAAAAGAGGAAAGGAAAAATTAAGGCATGGGATACGCGGCGGAAAAAGAGGACGCGGAGCGTCGGGTAAAGAAAGTCAAACGTATCGTTTGTATCGTGCTCGTGGTATTGCTCGCGGGGCTTTGCATTTTTGCCGCTTTCGTTCCGCCACCTTCTTGGAAATACGCGTTTCGTCTGCCCGAACTCGAAAAGCGCGCGGAGGGAGAATTGCGCGTGCATTTCATAGACGTTGGACAGGGCGACGCGACGGTGATCGAACTTCCCGACGGGAAGATTATGCTTGTGGACGGCGGGAACGGTACGGGCGAGGCGACCAATTCGCTCATGCGTTATTTGAACGCGTTGAAGGTTAAGAAAATCGATTACCTTTTGGCGACGCACGCGGATACGGATCATTGTGGCGGTTTGGATACGGTGCTCGCGTATAAAGAGGTGGAGCGGGCGTTCCTGCCTTTTACCGCGCCTACCGCCGATAGCGAATACGCGTCTTTTTATACGGCGTTGAAAGAAACGGGTTGTTCGTATACCTATTCGTCGCGAAGAATCGATTTGAGCGTGACGGACGGTGAAACGCCGTATACGCTTGCGTTCGTGTATCCCTACGCGTTTGACGCCGAGTCGTCCGACGATTTGAACGGGGCGGACGCCACGGGCGGGAACGAAACTTCGGCAATGGTTTGGCTCGATTATAAAGGCGCGAGCGTACTGCTTACGGGCGACGCACCCAAAGAAGTGGAAGAGCTACTTATCATGGAAGCGGAGCTGGGTTTGCAGGGCAAGTTTGCGTACGATTTGAAAAGCACGGAGATTTTGAAAGTATCCCACCACGGCAGTTCGGACGCGACGAGTTTGGAATTTTTGGAACACCTCGGCGTGAAAGACGCGGTGATTTCCTGCGGGGAGAATAACCCGTATAGCCACCCGCACAAAGAAACGCTCGACGCGCTAACCTTGGCGGGTGTGAAAACGAAACGCACCGATCAAGACGGTAGCGTGATCGTTACGGTGCACGCGGACGGGAAGTACGAAGTGACCGCGCTGGGAAAAGAGTAAAGTTTTAGAATAAGAACACATAATTTCACCGAATTTTCATTGTATTATGCGGGAAAATTTGTTATAATAGTAAGGCGTATGGAAGCGATTAAATTTGAAAAAGTGCATTTTTCCTACCGCGACGGCGGAGAGGAATCGGAAGTTTTTGAGTCCGATTCCGCTTTTTCGTTGGACGGTATCGACTTTTCCGTGGAAGAAGGGGAGTTCGTCGCGGTGCTTGGGCACAACGGTAGCGGGAAATCCACTTTGGCTCGCCTCACGAACGGGTTGCTTTCCCCCGCGTCGGGGAAAATTACCGTGCTCGGTATGGACGCGAGTGACGAAAAATTGCTTTTCGATATCCGCAAAAGCGTGGGGATCGTATTCCAAAACCCCGACAATCAAACGGTGGCATCCATCGTAGAAGACGACGTGGCGTTCGGTCCGGAAAATATCGGCGTTCCGCGCGAGGAAATAGGGAAAAGAATCGATTTCGCTCTCCGCGCGGTGGGTATGGAATCGTATCGCCATTCCACGACGACCCGTCTTTCGGGCGGTCAAAAACAGCGTATTGCGATTGCGGGCGTGCTCGCGCTCAAACCGCGCGTCATGATACTCGACGAATCGACGGCAATGCTCGATCCGCGCGGTAGAAAAGAGGTTGTGGAAGTCGTACGGCGTTTGAATCGAGAGGAAAATATCACCGTTTTGCTTATCACCCATTTCCCCGAAGAAGCGCTTTTGGCGGATCGCGCGGTGATTATGAACCGCGGAAAAATCGTCGCCGAGGGCAAACCGCAAGAGATCCTTTTAAGAGAGAAAGAATTGACGGAAAGCTCGCTCGCGTTGCCTCGCGCCGTGAAGATTTGCCGTGGTTTACAGCGTAGAGGCTTGGCGGTAAAAGACGCGTTTGAAGCGGAGGAAATTGCGGACGAAATCGCGCGTTTGACGGTAGCAGGCGGGGGGCAGGTATTAGAACAATCCAGCCAAACGCCCCGCGTGGAAACGGGAAAGGGCAGTATAATTTGCGAGAATTTGCACTATACCTACAACGAGAAATCTCCCTTTGCAACGCACGCGCTTTGCGGGGTGGATTTGTCGATTGCTTCGGGTGAATTTTTCGGCGTTTTGGGGCATACGGGTAGCGGAAAATCTACTTTCGTACAGCATTTGAATGCGCTGTTGCGCTTGCCCTCGTCGGAGAAAAAATACAAGCCCAAAAAAGTAAAAAAGAATGAATTGCCACCGCCGAAAACCCTTTTGACGGTGAACGGATTCGACCTTACGGATAAGAAAACGGATTTTAAGGAGCTTCGGAAAACCGTGGGTATGGTGTTCCAATACCCCGAATATCAACTCTTTGCCGAAACGGTGTTTGCCGACGTGGCGTTCGGGTTAAAGAATTTTAGCGAAAAAATGAGCGAGACGGAGGTGGAAAACGCCGTTCGCGAGGCGATTGAAACGGTGGGGCTGAACTTCTTGGAAGTAAAAAATCGCTCGCCGTTCGACTTGTCGGGCGGACAACGCCGTCGCGTTGCGATTGCTGGCGTGATCGTGACGAAACCGGAGATTTTGGTTTTGGACGAGCCTGCGGCGGGGCTTGACCCGCTTGGCAAAGAAGAGATTATGGCGTTGCTCCATAAGATACACGCCGATTGGTGTAAGACGGTGATTATCGTTTCGCATGATATGGACGAGATCGCCGAAAACTGCACGCGCGCCGCGATTTTTTCGGAGGGGAAGATTTTGGCGGTGGGCACGCCCAAGGCGATCTTTTCCGAGCATAAAATCACCGAGGAAGCGGGCTTGGATATTCCCTTTACGGCAAAGCTCACGGAAAAGCTCGCGCAAAAGGGGATTGTGATTCATAGCGATTTCACGACGGCGGATTTCGTGCAAAAAACGGCGAAATATATAGAAACGGCGGGGGCAGGTACGGGTTTACCGCCCGAAGGAGGGCAAACGAATGCGTGACGTATCCTTCGGTCAATACTATCCCGCGGACTCGTTCGTGCATAAGTGCGACCCGCGGACGAAGCTTGTGCTTCTTATCGTCTTTATCGTCGCCGTCTTTATGGCGGATACTTTCTACGCGCTCGGCGCGTGCGCGCTTGCGTTTTTCGTCGTTGCGTGCTTCTCGGGCGTTCCTTTCAAAAGCTTGCTCAAATCGGTGAAAGCGGTGCTGTTTTTATTGCTGTTCACCGCCGTGTTGAACTTGTTTTTCTACCAAGGCGAAACGGTGCTTTGGCAATGGCGGTTTATAACGGTAACGGCGGAGGCACTCTATTTCACGGTATTCCTCGCCGTAAGACTGTTTTTGCTCGTGTTAAGCTCGGCGGTGCTCACGCTCACGACCACGCCCGTATCGCTTACGGACGGGATTGAAAGTTTGCTTTCGCCCTTGAAATGGATTCGTTTTCCCGTGCACGAGCTTGCGTTGATTATGTCGATTGCGTTGCGGTTTATCCCCATTCTCACGGACGAAACGGGGCGCATTATGAACGCGCAAAAGGCGCGTGGCGCGGACTTTGAAACGGGCGGGCTTATCAAGCGCGTGAAGGCGATTATACCCATTTTGATCCCCCTTCTCATTAGCGCGTTCCGCCGTGCGGACGAACTTGGCGACGCGATGGACGCGCGTTGCTATTCGGGCAGTAAAACGCGTACGAAGTATAAAAAGCTTGCCTTTTCTTGGCGGGATCTCTTGGCGTTTTTGTGGATTGCAGGCTTGCTCGTCGGGGTGATTTTATTGAAAATCTACCTGCCGTCGGTCTTGTAAGAGGGGGGGGCAGGTATGCGTTTCGTGTTAAAAGTGGCTTACGACGGTACGGAATACGCGGGTTGGCAATGCCAAAAGAACGCGAACAGCGTGCAAGAGGCGTTGGAAAACGCGATCTTTGAAGCTTTGAAAATAAAGGTGCGCGTGACGGGAAGCGGTAGAACGGACGCGGGCGTGCACGCCGCGGGGCAAATTTGTCATTTCGACGCGGAAGTGCGCGTGCCTGCGCAAAATATGCCCGATTGCTTAAACCGCTTTTTGCCACGGGATATCCGCGCTTTGGAGGGTTGGTCGGCGGGGGAAAACTTCGATTCCAACCGTAGCGCAAAACGCAAGACCTATTGCTATACGCTTTACGACGGGTTGCGGGAAATGCCTCTTTTGGAACGCTACGCCGTGCGCGTGGAGAACTTGCCCTCGCTTGAACTCTTGCAAAAAAACGCAAAGCGTTTGGAAGGCACGCACGATTTCAAGGCGTTTTGCGCCTCGGGTTCGTCGGTGAAAACGACCGTTCGAACGGTGTTTGAGGTGCGCGTGGAAGAAGAACGGATATTTGGAACGCGCGTCGTGCGGATATTCGTTACGGGCAACGGATTTTTGTATAATATGGTGCGAACCATGACGGGCGAGCTACTCGATCTCGCTTGGGGTAAGCGGACGGAAGAAAGTCTTCACGAGGCGTTTGAAACGGGGGAGCGTTCGCTTCTGGGGAAAACGATGCCCGCAAAAGGACTTACGCTCATGCAGGTAGAATACGAGGAATAATATATATATATACGACGGTTGGAAGGAAATTATGGAAATTTATGCTTTGAACAATTGGATTCAAGCCCTGTTCGTGTTTTTCGGCGGGGATTTCGTGGGCGCGGTGAATTGGGGTGCGCTCGGCGGTTTGGCGCTTTGGGCGATACTGTTCACTTTTCAGGGTATCGGCTTGGCGAAAATGGCGAAAAAACGGGGTATGAAACGGCGTTGGTTGGCGTTCGTGCCCTTTGCCAATATCCTGTACATGGGCAAACTCGCGGGCGATTGTTTCATTTTCAATCAACGGGTAAAGCGCGCGGGCTTGTACGTCATGCTTGCCCAAATCGTGGCGACCCTCGTGGCGGGGTGCGTGATCGCGTCGGAAATTTATTTGTACAACGCGTACGGCGCGCCGATTATCGATCCCGAAACTTTTAGCGTGCATTGGCAGGGAATCGAAGGCTCGTTTTCGAGATTCGTGCTCGGCTTTTACGAGTTGAGCAACTTCTTCTTCCCGATTTTGCAACTCGTTTACGAGGTGCTCATGCTCGTGTTGCTGTTGGGGCTTTACAGACGGTACTGCCCGAAAAATTACGTGCCTCTTGGATTCCTCGCCCTGTTCGTGCCCATGTCGAGATTTTTCGTAATCTTTGCCATTCGCAACCGCAAAGAAGTGGATTACGACGCGTACGTGCGCGCCCGTCGGGAAGCGTATATGCGCCAGCAACAGCAATATCAACAACAGTATCAACAGCGTTACGGCAACCCCTACGGCAATCCGTACGGCGGGAATCCGTACGGCAGTCCTTACGGAAATCCCTACGGACAGTCTACTCCGCCCCGTCCCGAACCGCCCAAAGAACCCGACGAGCCGTTCGAGGAATTTTCTTCCGGAAAACCGCACGGCAGTAGCGGTGGGGACACCTCCTCGTCCGACGACTTTTTCGGATAATTAGATAAAAAGACGGAAAATAAGGAAAAGTTATATTTTTCGTCTTTTTTTTATGCAAAAGAGCGTTCAAACGGTTTACAGCTCTTCGATACTGTGGTATAATATAAGTATAAGTTATAAGTAAGTTGGGTTGGCGCGCGTTTTTCGTTGCGCCGTCGTTTGATAAATAGGAGTGTACGCGTATGATGGAAGAAAATATTTCGGCGATAGCCACGCCCGCGGGCAGAGGGGGCGTAGCGATTGTCCGCGTGAGCGGTAAAGACGCGCTTGCGTTGGCGGAAAAAATGTTTACGCCCGTAGGCGGCGTGCGCGTTTGCGATTTCGAGCCGTACCGTATGTATCCCGGGAAAATCGACGGCGGGAACTTTTCCGATTTTGGTTTGTGCGTGTATTTCAAAGCCCCCGCAAGCTATACGGGGGAGGATATCGTGGAATTTCATTGTCACGGTGGGGAAACGCTCACCCGCGGTATTTTGAATCAAACCTTCCGTTTGGGCGCGCGTAGCGCGGGGCGGGGGGAATTTACCAAGCGCGCGTTTTTGAACGGCAAACTTTCGCTTGCGTCCGCCGAGGGGATCGCGGATATGATCAACGGGGAATCGGAAGCGGAAGTCAAAGCGGGGTATTTGCTGTATAACGAAAAGCTTACGAAAAAAGCGACGGAGCTTCAAGCGGAGCTTAAAACCCTGCTCGCGGGAATCGACGTTTCGGTGGATTATCCCGAAGAGGATATCGAGGAACAGCATATTGAAGAACTTAAAATCAGCCTGATCGCATTAAAGGAAAAATTGTCTGCGTTGCTGGCGGGATACGCGACGGGCAAGAAAATTAAATCGGGGGTTACGGTCGCGCTTTGCGGAAAACCGAACACGGGAAAAAGCTCCCTGCTCAATAAATTGCTCGGCTACGAAAAAGCGATTGTTTCGGAAATTGCAGGCACGACGCGCGACGCGGTAGAGGGCACGATTGAAATTCACGGTCGTAAATTCAATTTGTACGATACGGCGGGTATGCGAGAGAGTGGAGATAAAATCGAGAATATCGGGATCGAGCGCGCCGAGGCAATCGTTCGCGGTGCGGACGTGGCGGTGTTCGTTGCCGACGCGAGTCAAAAACTCGACGAAGAGGACGGGCGCATTTTACAAATGTTAGCGGGCAAACCGCTTATCAAGGTGTTCAATAAGGTTGATACGGTTAAGGACGACACGGAAACGGACGCGGACGTGCACACTTCCGCCGTTACGGGCGAGGGAATCGCGAAGTTGAAAGAACTTCTCTATGCAAAGGGCTTTGGCGAGCGGAGCGAGGACGCGGCGTTCTTGATTGAAAGACGGCACTACGACGCGTTAAAAAGAAGTGAAGAGGCGCTTTCCCGCGCAATCTTCGCGTGCGGAAGTCAACCGCTCGATTTGATCGGGATCGACGTGAAAGAGGCTTGGGACGCGCTCGGGGAGATTACGGGCGAAACGGCGACGGAAGCGATTATTGAGGAGATATTCTCCAAATTTTGCGTGGGGAAATAATTTGTTTTTTACGAAAATGAAAGGGGCAGGTATGCGTTTATGGTAAATTTAGACTTGTACAAGGTGTTCTATACGGTGGCGAAATGCGGAAGCTTGACGAGGGCGGCGGAGGAATTATATATTTCTCAACCCGCCGTTTCCCGTTCGATCAAACAGCTGGAATTACAGCTCGGCGTTTCGCTGTTCACGCGTACGCACCGCGGAATGCAACTTTCCGCGCAGGGCGGGAAAATTATTTTTGAAGAGGTGGAAAAAGCGCTCAATCTTTTAAGTGCGGCGCAAAACCGTATCGCGGAAATGAAAACGAGCGCGACGGGTACGATCCGTATCGGCGCGAGCGATACGATCTTCGAATATTTTCTTTCGGATAAAATCGTGGAGTTTCACGAAAAATTCCCCGCGGTGAAGTTTGATTTGCTTGCGGATTTTACGCCCGATACGATAGAAAAACTCAAAGCGGATAAATGCGACGTGGCGTTCGTCAATTTGCCCATTCCGCACGATCCCGAATTACAGCTTCGCGGAAACTGTATGCGCCTCAACGATATTTTTATCGCGAGCGACCGTTTCCCCGAACTTTCGAAGGGCGTCGTTTCCCTGTCTAAACTTCGGCATTATCCGTTGATTCTCATGGACAAAAACACGGTGGCGCGCCGTTCGCTCGATAACTTTTTCTCCTCGCTTGGTATGGAGCTTCAACCTTCTATCGAAGTGGGGAGCTGGGAACTTATGAAACGCTTAGTGGCGCGCGGTATGGGGATCGGCGTGATTCCGCGCGAATACGCGCTTCGTTGTTTAGAGGATAAATCGCTGTTCGAGGTGCGCACGGACACCGCGCTTCCCGCCCGTTCGGTGGGTATGTTGCTTCCCAAGTCCGCGCCCGTTTCGTACGCGTTGCATTGTTTTATTGACGGATTTTCCAAGGAATAAGGTAAAAGTATGGCAAAACCCAACGAACTTTTAAGAAATTTTTGTATCATTGCACATATCGACCACGGTAAGAGCACGCTTGCGGATAGACTTATCGAGCGTACGGGACAGGTATCTTCCCGCGACATGGAAGAACAGCTTCTCGATAGCATGGATATCGAGCGGGAACGCGGGATCACAATCAAGCTCACGCCCGTGCGAATGTATTACACCGCAAAGGACGGTCGGGAGTATTTGTTTAATTTGATCGATACCCCGGGGCACGTGGACTTCACTTACGAGGTGAGCCGTTCGCTCGCCGCGTGCGAGGGGGCGATTCTCGTCGTAGACGCCACGCAAGGAGTGGAAGCGCAAACGCTCGCCAACGTGTATCTCGCGTTGGAAAACAACCTCGAAATTTTGCCCGTCATCAATAAAATCGATTTGCCCAGCGCGCGTATAGACGAGGTGAAACGGGAAATCGAGGACGTAATCGGGCTGGACGCGGAGGGGATTCCCTGCGTTTCCGCAAAAGAGGGCACGAATATCGAGGACTTGCTCGAAGCAATCGCCTCTTATTTCCCTGCGCCCGAGGGCGACACGGAAGCTCCGCTCAAAGCGCTTATCTTCGATAGCTATTACGATAATTATAAAGGGGTCATTTTGTTCGTTCGTATCAAGGACGGCGAGGTGAAAGTGGGGGATAAAATCAAGACTTTCCTTTCCACGACGGTATACGACGTCACGGAAGTGGGCGTTTTTGCGCCCAACCTTTTCCCTAAGGAATCGCTCAAAGCGGGCGAAGTCGGGTATATCGCGGCTTCGATCAAATCGGTACAGGACGTCGCCGTGGGCGATACGGTAACGAACGCGTTGCGCCCCGCGAAAGAACCGCTTCCCGGTTATAAAAAGGTACAGCCCGTCGTGTTTTGCGGGATCTATCCCTTGGACGGGAGTAAATTCAACGATTTGAAAGAGGCGATTTTGAAACTGCAACTCAACGACGCTTCGCTCATATTCGAACCGGACAATTCCGTCGCGCTCGGTTTTGGGTTCCGTTGCGGATTCCTCGGGCTGTTGCATATGGAAATCATACAGGAGCGTATCGAGCGGGAGTTCAATCTCGATATTATTACCACCGCGCCCAGCGTTAGCTATCTCGTGCATAAGACGGACGGCGAAGAAATTTTCGTGGATAACCCCACGCATTTGCCCGAGCCTTCGGATATAGAATATATGGAAGAGCCTATCGTCAAGGCGGAAATTTTCACCCCGCCCGATTATATGGGTTCGGTAATGGATCTTTGCAAGGAAAAGCGCGGTGTGTTCAAAAATATGACTTACGTGGACGAACGGCGCGTGAAGTTAGAATACACGCTTCCGCTCAACGAGATCGTGTACGATTTCTTCGACGGTCTTAAATCGCGCACGAAGGGCTACGCGAGCTTCGATTACGAGCTTGCGGGATATCAACGCTCCAAACTCGTGAAGTTGGATATCCTGCTCAACGGGGAGATTTGCGACGCGCTGTCGATTATCGTATTCGAGGGGCGCGCGTACGAACGGGGTAGAACGCTTTGTGAGAACCTCAAAGACGCGATTCCCCGTCAGCTTTTCGAAATCCCCGTACAGGCGGCGGTCGGCGGGAAAATTATTGCGCGCGAAACGGTGAAAGCGGTGCGCAAAGACGTGCTTGCTAAGTGTTACGGCGGTGACATTACGCGAAAACGCAAACTGCTCGAAAAGCAAAAAGAGGGTAAAAAGCGTATGCGTAAGGTGGGTAGCGTAGACGTACCGAGCGAAGTGTTCATGGAAATCTTGAAGACGAATAAAGATTAAACGAGTGGGGCAGGTATGCGTTCAACACGGTTTTTTGAGAGGGTATACGAAGCGGTTTGTCAAATTCCCAAAGGTACGGTTGCAACTTACGGGCAAATTGCGTACGCGATCGGCGCACCGCGCTGTGCCCGCCAAGTCGGGTTTGCGTTGCACGCAAATCCAAGCCCCGGCGTTATTCCCTGTCACAGGGTCGTCAACCGTTTCGGTCGGCTTGCGCCCGCGTTTGCATTCGGCGGTGAAGAGGTGCAAGCGAAGCTCTTGGAACAAGAGGGCGTATGCGTTCGCGACGATTACACCGTCGATTTGGAAAAATATATCTATCGCGGAACGTTTGCGATAGAAGAATCGTAAGGAGAAAAAAATATGGCGGGAATTTATATTCACGTTCCGTTTTGTCGGCACAAATGCAGTTATTGCGATTTCGTTTCTTATCCCGATAAGATCGAATATGCGGAAGCGTATATGGCGTGTTTGTATAAAGAATTGAAAATGCGCGGCGACGAGCTGAAAGGTTACGAGTTCGACACCGTTTACTTTGGTGGCGGTACGCCTTCGTATATTCCGCCGAAACTTATTTTGGGCGCAATGAACCAAATTAAAAAATGTTTTACGCTCAAAAAGGACGCGGAAATCACGCTCGAACTTAACCCCGGCACGATTGGCGAAGCCAAGGTGAAGACTTATTTGGAAGCGGGAATCAACCGTTTTTCCATCGGTTTGCAAACGGCAATCGACGAACAGCTCGCCGATTTGAACCGTATCCACAACGCTCGCGATTACGTGTACGCCACCAACCTCTTAAAGGGGCAAAATTTTAGCACCGACGTCATGCTCGGCTTGAAAAACCAAACGAAAGAGGACGTGCGCAAAACGATTGAGCTTGCGGAGGCTTGCGGGTCAAAGCACATATCCATGTACGCGTTGACGGTGGAGGACGGCACGCCCATTTACACCGATTATCTCAACGGGGAGTTGCCCGATAGCGACGAGGTTGCCGAGCTGTACGAGTACGGGTATAAGCTCTTGGAAGAGAAAGGATTTAAGCGTTACGAGATTTCCAATTTCGCCAAAGCGGGGTTTGAAAGCAAACATAATTTGAATTATTGGAAACGCGGAGAGTATATCGGCGTGGGCGTTTCGGCAAGCTCGTTTATGCAGGGGAAACGCTTTACCAACACCTTTGATTTGGACGAGTATATGAAATGCGTAATTTCGGGGTTCTATCCCGCGGTGACGAGCGAGGAAGTGAACGAGGCGGACGCGAAGTTCGAATATATCATGCTCGCGCTTCGCACCGTTTACGGCGTTTCTATGAAAGAATACGAAAAGGAATTCGGCTCGACGCTTGCGCAGGATTTCCCTAACGCGTTGAAAAAGACGGTGAAATATTTACAGCTCGACGGCGACCGTTTGCGTATAAAAGACGAGTTTTTGTACGTGCAAAACGCCGTGCTTATGAATTTTATGGAAGAGGAGCGTTGAGGTATGCGTATTCTTATTATTCGCCACGCCGATCCCGACTACGCCAACGATACTTTAACGGAAAAGGGTTGGAAAGAGGCGTCGCTTTTGGCGGATCGTCTGCAAAAGGAAAAAATCGATTATTTTTATTCTTCGCCCCTTGGCAGGGCGAAAGATACCTGCAAAGAGGTTGCCAAACGCTTTGGGAGAGAAAACGAAATCGTCGTGCACGATTGGCTCAAAGAATTTGACGTTCGTCCGCTGTTTCCCTTTTCGGAACGGCGTACGCGCGTTTGGGATATGTTGCCCGAGTTTTGGACGGAACGGGAATTTATGTACGATCGCGCCCGTTGGCACCAAGAGGAAGTTTATAAGGAATCGAATACGGAAGAGGCGTATAAAATCGTGGGCGAGGGGTTGAAAAACTTGCTTGCTTCTCACGGCTACGTGCGCGAACGCGGGCGCTATAGAGTGGAAAAATCAAACGCGGACACGATCGCCCTGTTTTGCCATTTCGGGATAGAAATGATACTGCTTTCCCATATGTTCGGCGTTTCGCCCATACCGCTTTTGCACGGTTTTGCGGCGTTGCCCTCGTCTATGACGACCCTCTATTCGGAGGAACGGCGGGAGGGCGTTGCGTTTTTTAGATGCTGTGAATTCGGCTCGCTTTCCCATTTGTACGCGGGCGGGGAAGAGCCGTCGTTTGCGGCGCGTTTTTGCGAGCGGTTTACCGACGATACGCGACACGATTAAGAAAAAAGCAATAGGCAGGTATGCGTTGAAATGAAAAAACATATACGGGTTGCGGCGGCGTTGCTCTTTGAAAACGGGAGAATCTTTGCCACCAAGCGCGGGGATTCGCCGTATGCGTACGTCGCGCATAAATACGAGTTTCCGGGCGGTAAAATAGAAGAGGGGGAAACGGGCGAACAAGCCGTGCGAAGGGAGCTTCTTGAAGAACTCGACCTTGCCGTAAGCGTGGGCGGTTTGTACGCAAGCCATACTTTCGAATACCCCGATTTTATCGTTACTTTGTATTTGTACGAATGTGAAATGCAAACGGAGTTCCGTTTGAAAGAACACGAGAGTTACGCGTGGATACGCCCGTGTGAAATTAAAGAAGAGGAATGGGCGCCCGCGGACGCGGAAATTTTGGCGTCGATTCGGCGCGTTTTCGGAGAATGATTATGAAAAATAATATCATTTTGATCGGTATGCCCGGTTCGGGCAAAACGACGGTTGGAACGGAGCTTGCGGAAAAAATCGGCTTTGGCTATATCGACAGCGACAGCGTTATCGTCGCGCGCGAGGGTATGCGTTTGGACGAGTTGATCGCCACGGTCGGGCGAGAAGCGTTTCTCGATATCGAGGGCAAAGTGAACGGCGAGCTGTGCGCGAGCCGTTGCGTAATCGCCACGGGCGGGAGCGTAATTTATCGCGCGCAAGCCATGGAAAAGCTCAAAGCTTTGGGCAAGGTCGTATATTTGCGCTTGTCCTACGAAACGGTCGCGGGCAGACTCGGCGATTTGAAAAAACGGGGCGTTGCAATCAAAGAGGGATACACCTTGAAGGATTTGTACGCGGAACGCACGCCTTTGTATGAAAAATACGCGGATATCGTCGTGGATTTAGACGGAAAAACGGTCGCGGAATCGGTGGACGCGCTGGCGGAGGCGGTACGATGAAAGATACGGAAAATTTGAAAATTGCGATATACGGGGCGGGCGCGATGGGTACGGTACTCGGCGCGTTGCTCACGCTCGGCGGTTTGAAAGGCGTGCGTTTGATTACGCGCAACGAAAAACACGTGGCGGGTTTGAACGAAAAGGGGGCGCAAATCGAGTGCACGGCGGAGAAAAATACCCTCACCGTTCCCGTCACCGCGCTTACGCCTGCGCAAATGACGGAAAAATACGATATCGTATTTTTGATGACCAAGCAACGCGCGAACAAAGAAATTCTCGCGTTTTTGTCTAACTACCTGCACGAGGACTCCGTCGTTTGCACCACGCAAAACGGATTGCCGGAAAAATCGGTTGCCGAGGCGGTCGGCGCTACGCGTACCTACGGGGGCGTCGCGTCGTTCGGCGCGAGCTTCTTGGGCGGGGGCAGGGTTGCGTTGACGAGCAAAATCGACGGCATGAGTATGTCGGTGGCGGGCTATGAAAACGACGAAAAAAAACAGGCGTTGCTCCTGTCCGTACTGTCGTTTGCGGGCAAGGCGACGGGGAACGATTCCTTTGCGATTCCCGCGCAAAATCTTGCAGGAGCGCGTTGGAGTAAGCTTGCGATCAACTCCGCGTTCTCGGGGCTGTCCGTCGTGACGGGGCTTACCTTCGGGGAGATCGCCAAAAAGAAAAAGACGAAGAAAATCGCCCTCGGCGTTTTGCGCGAATGTTTTAAGGTTGCCAACGCGTCGGGCGTAAAGCTTGAAAAAATGCAGGGGCACGACTTGCAAAAACTGCTCGGTGGAACGGGATTTTTTAAGACGGCGTTCGCGCGGTTTGCGTTGCCGATTGCCATGCGTAAGCACAAACACTTGAAATCGGGTATGCTCCGCGACGTGGAAGAGGGGCGCAAGTGCGAGATTGATTATATTTGCGGTGCGGTAGTGGACGCGGGAAAAGCGGTGGGTGTAGAAACGCCGTTTTGCGCAAAGATCGTGGAACTCGTGCACGGCATTGAAAACGGACTGTACGAGATTTCGTACGAAAATACCGATTTTTTCGGCGTATAACCTTGACAAGAAGTCGTTTTCGTGATACAATAAACAGGAAAAATATAAGGAATAGGTAAAATATTATGGATTTGAACAAACTTGCGGACGCGCTCATTCCCGACGAGAATATCAAGCCGTTGGAAGAATACGAGAAACTTTATCCCGAACGCGCTTTGGAGAAGGGCGCGCAAGTCACCCGTCTTGCTCCCAGCCCCACGGGCTTTATGCATATCGGGAATCTTTACGTTGCGCTTGCCAACGAGCGTATCGCGCACCAAAGCGGGGGTGTGTTCTATTTGCGTATCGAGGATACGGACGAGAAACGCAAAGTAGAGGGCGCGGTGGAAGTTATTCATAAATCGTTGAAATATTTCGGCGTGAAATTCGACGAGGGCGCGGATCTTTGCGGGGATTACGGTCCTTACTATCAACGCCAACGCGCGGAAATTTATCACGCGTACGCGAAAGAACTTATCCGCAAGGGCTTGGCGTATCCTTGTTTCTGTACGGAAGAGGATTTGGAAAAGACGAGAGAATACCAAACGGAAAACAAGCTTTTGCCCGGCTATTACGGGGAGTATGCAAAATGCAGAAATCTTTCGGAAGCGGAGATTTACGAGAACCTCAAAGCGGGCAAGCCGTACGTAATCCGTTTGCGCTCGCAAGGCGACGTGAGCGTGAAACATACCTTCCGCGACGAGGTAAAGGGCGAGATCACGGTCACGGAAAATAACCAAGACGTCGTCATTTTGAAATCGGACGGGATTCCTACTTACCATTTCGCGCACGCAATCGACGACCATTTCATGCGCACGACGCTCGTGATTCGCGGGGAAGAGTGGCTTTCCTCTTTGCCTATCCATATCGAGCTTTTCAAAGTGCTCGGGTTTAGACTTCCCAAGTACGGACATAATTGTTCTATCCAAAAAATCGACGGGGAAACGCGCCGCAAACTTTCCAAACGCAAAGACCCCGAAGCTTCGCTTAATTATTATAGAGAACAGGGTTATCATCCCGAAGCGGTGCGTACCTATATGATGACCTTGCTCAATTCCAACTTCGAGGAATGGCTTCTTAAATTCCCCGATAAGCCCTTGGACGAGTTTAAGTATTCGATAGGTAAAATGGGCAAGAGCGGGGCTCTGTTCGATATCGTGAAACTCAACGATATCTCCAAAACCTATATGGCGAAACTTTCCGAAACGGAAGCCTACGACTTCTTCAAGGCGTGGGCGGACGAGTTCGGTAGCGAAACGCAACGCGCGTATTTTGCGGACAAAGAATACCTTTGTAAGGTACTCGCACTTTGCATGGGCGTAGGAGGAAAGAAGAGAAGAAAGGATTTCATTTGCGCCAAGCAAGCGGTGGAGTTCGTTTCCTATTTCTTCGACGAAACTTTCTCGCCTGAGTACGCTTACCGTTTTGATAACGCAACGGTGAAAAAGATTTTGAACGATTTCGTGAGCGTTTACGATCACGCGGACGATTGTAGCGCGTGGTTTGAAAAGGTGAAAGCGGTTGCAAGCGCAAACGGCTTCGCGACGGATATGAAAGCGTATAAAGCCAATCCCGAAAATTACCCGGGCAACGTTTCCGATATCGCGGAAATGCTCCGCGTAGCAACGACGGGTTTGACGAATACGCCCGACCTTTGGACGATTATGCAAATCCTTGGCAAGGATAGAACGCTTGTCCGTTTGCAAACGGCAATCAACGCCCTTTAATAAGACGAAACGCGCCCGATTCGGGCGCGTTTTTTGAGGTTTGCAAAGAAAACATATGAATATATGAACATATGTACATATGTTCATATATTCATATGTTGGGGAAAAATCCGCCCGCCGAAAATTCGGCGGGCGCGTTAATTTTAATGAGCGCGCGCTTGGCGAAAAAAGAATCGCCTACGCTTGGGAGGGGAACGGTTAGTTTTCGCTTAAAAGGTCTTTCATCTCGTACATGCCCGCCTCTTTTTCTTTCAAGAATTTGGCGGCGCGGATTGCGCCCGTGGCAAATACGCGTTTGGAAGACGCGGAATGGGTAATGGTAATTACTTCGTCCTCGCCTGCGAACATGACTTCGTGTTCGCCCACGATCGTACCGCCCCGTACGGCGTGCATACCGATTTCCTTTTTCGTCCTCGCGCCGACGATACCCTCGCGACCGTTGACGATTCGCTTCTTTTCGTCGAATGCCTCGTTGACGGAGTCGGCGAGCATAAGCGCCGTACCGCTGGGCGCGTCTTTTTTAAGGTTATGGTGGCGTTCGATAATTTCCACGTCGAAATTATCGCCCAATAGTTGTGCCGCCGCTTTGACGAGCGCCTGCATCAAATTGATACCGAGGGAAAGGTTCGCCGTTCTAAATACGGGAATACTTTTCGCGTATTCGTTTACGAGCGCGATATCTTCCGAGGTAAAGCCCGTGGAAGCAAGGACGATTCCAAGACTATGATTCTTGGCGTACGCCAAGCGTTCTTCCAAGTTTTCGGCGGAAGAAAAATCAATGATAACGTCCGCTTCTTCTTGGATTTCCGCAAAGGTTTTATATACGGGAATCCCAATTTCCTTGGGGAATAAATCGATTCCGCAAACCGCTTCGGCTTCGCCGTCGGTAGCAAGCAAGGAAAGTATATTCCCGCCCATTTTACCGCACGCACCGCAAAGGATAATTCTCGTTTTCATTACGCTTTAATCTCCAAACCGTATTCTTGCATTGCTTTGATCAATTTCGCGCGGTTTTGTTCTTCCATCACCGTCAATGGCGCGCGGGGGACGCCCGCGTTAAAGCCGAGCAAATTCATGGCTTCTTTCACGGGGATAGGATTCACCTCGACGAAACACGCGTTTGCAAGCGGTAAAAGTTTATCGTTGAGCGTAGCCGCTTCCGCCAATTTGCCTTCCGCAACCAAAGTGCAAAGTTTTTTCACGTCGGCGGGGATAACGTTGGAGAGCACGGAAATTACGCCCACGCCGCCTACGGCGAGAATGGGGAAATTGAGTGCGTCTTCGCCTGAATACAAATCGCATTTACCGCGGATAAGGCGAAGCGTTTCCATCGTTTTGCTCATGTTACCGCCCGCGTCCTTGATGCCCGCGATATTGGGAATCTCCGCGATTTTTGCCATAGTGGCGGGTTGGATTTCCACACCCGTACGCCCGGGCACGTTGTAAGCGATTACGGGGATATTTACCGCTTCGCAAATCGCTTTGTAATAGGCGACGAGCCCGTTTTGCGTGCATTTGTTGTAGTAAGGGGTAACGGCGAGCAAGCCGTCCGCGCCGAATTTCTCGGCGGCTTTCGCCGTCATCACCGCGTCCGCGGTGTTGTTGCTACCGCAACCGAAAATCGTTTTCACTCTGCCGTTTACCTTTTTCACGGCGAACTCCATAACGATATGTTCTTCTTCGAACGACATCGTGGACGGTTCGCCCGTCGTGCCGAGGAAAACGATCGCGTCCGTACCGTTTTCGATTTGATATTCGATAAGTTGTTCGAACACCTCGTAGTTTACGCCCGTTTCGCTGAACGGCGTAATAATCGCCGTTGCCGTGCCTCTAAAAAATCCCGTCATATCTAAAAATCTCCCTGTTACAATAATATTTGACCAGAAAAGTACTTCAAGCCAGAAATGCTTTTCTTGTTCACTTGCCTAAGCTATAATGGAAGTGTTAAAGGTCTGACGTAGTCCTCCTTGTACTTTTACGTACGTAAAACAGACTGTTAGC
>JAFQGG010000028.1 GCA_017415505.1 Clostridia bacterium | reverse complement strand
GCACTACCCGTATCCGTTAAAAATTGCAGGCGGTAATATTCCTTGGGCAAATCCTTTAAGTAAATGACTTCCGCCTCGCCAGACGGCTTTTCCATATCATAGATATGGAACTCGCGGAAATTGCATACCACGATCCAACGCGGGCGCTGAGAATACGGAAGCTCGGACGCGTAGCGTTTCGCCTGTTGGAAGGGGGTCAAAAACGTGCCGTCTGATTGCTTTATCCCCTTGCGCAAGTCCTTATCCGAGCTTTTTTGCTCGATAAGTACGTGCGTGGACGGGATTTCGCCGTCGATAAAGCTCGTGTGGTCGAGCATGACTTTGTTTTCAAAGCGTATGAATTGCGCGGGGTGTTCCACGCCCAACACCTCGCCGAGAAGCGACAGCCAAAATTTTTGACTCTCGCCCTTTTCGTGGCCTTTATCCTTCCAATATTCGGCGAAGTCCTTCGCCGCTTTTTTTCTTTCCATGTCCTTCATATTCTCTCCTTAACCTGACGAGAGTCTTCTACTTCCCTGCCTTGCGAAGTCGCATTTTCAACTCCGCGATCTTCTCCCGAATCTCGATCGCGCGTTCGAAATCGAGCTGTCCGCTCGCCACTTTCATCAACGCTTTCAATTTCTCAATCTCGTCGGGAATATCTTGCATTTTTATTTCGTCGTCCGCTTTTTTCTTGGTGATATTCAGCGTCGATTTTACTTCCTTGATAATCGTTTTCGGAACGATTCCGTGCGCCTCGTTATATTCGCGTTGCGCCTTTCTTCGGCGGTTAGTTTCGCCGATCGCGCGCTTCATGCTTTCCGTCACCGTATCCGCGTACATGATCACGCGCCCCTCGCTGTTACGCGCCGCCCTACCGATCGTTTGAATGAGCGAAGTGTCGCTACGCAAAAAGCCTTCCTTGTCCGCGTCGAGGATCGCCACCAATTTCACTTCGGGCAAATCGAGTCCTTCGCGCAAAAGGTTGATCCCGCAAAGTACGTCGAATTCGCCCAAACGCAAGCCGTTGACGATATCGATTCTTTCGAGCGTGTCGATATCGCTGTGCATATATTTCACCTTGACGGCGTGCTCCTTCAAATAGTCGGTAAGCTCCTCCGCCATCTTCTTAGTAAGCGTGGTAATCAAAACCCTGCCCCCACGCTCCACCGTTTTTCGTATCTCGGAAAGCAGGTCGTCAATCTGCCCGCGCGTGGGCTTTACCGTGATTTCGGGATCGAGCAAACCCGTCGGTCGAATGATTTGTTCAACGAGCTGTCCCGCCTGTTCCAATTCGTAAGAAGCGGGCGTCGCGGACACGAACACCACTTGCGGTACGCGCGCGTCAAACTCGGGGAAAGTGAGCGGGCGGTTGTCGTACGCCGCCTGCATACGAAACCCGTACTCCACGAGATTTTTCTTGCGCGAAAGGTCGCCGTGGTACATGGCGCGAATTTGCGGAATCGTCATGTGACTCTCGTCGATAAACACCAAAAATTCCCCCGAGGGGAAATAATCGAGCAGGGTAAAAGACGGTTCGCCCGGCTTTCTCCCGTCGAAATAACGGCTATAATTTTCTATCCCCGAACAGTAGCCGATTTCTCGCATCATTTCCAAATCGTGCTCGGTGCGCTGTTTGAGCCGTTGCGCCTCCAAAATCTTTCCCGCGTCCTCGAACGCCTTGACTTCGCCTCGCAAATCCTCTTCGATCATGGCAAGCGCGCGGATAAGTTTTTCCGTGCCCACGGCGTATTGGCTCGCAGGAAAAATCGCTACGTGCGAAAGCTCGTTGAGCTTGTTCCCCGTGAGCGCTTCCACCTCGTATATCCCCTCGATCTCGTCGCCGAAAAACTCCACGCGAATCGCCACTTCCGAGTTGGAAGCGGGGAAAATCTCCAACGCGTCGCCACGCACGCGGAAAGTCGAGCGTTTGAAATCCACGTCGTTGCGGGAATACTGCAACTCGATAAGCTTGCGGATAAGCTCGTTCCGTTCCCATTCCATACCCGGTCGCAAGGACAGGGAAAGTCGGAAGTACTCCTCGGGCGCGCCCAAGCCGTAAATGCAGGACACGGACGCCACCACGATAACGTCCTTGCGCTCCATGAGCGAGCCGGTCGCGCTGTTGCGAAGCTTGTCGATCTCGTCGTTCATGCTCAAATCTTTTTCGATATAAGTATCCGTCGAGGGAACGTAGCTTTCGGGTTGATAGTAGTCGTAATAGGATACGAAATACTCCACGCGGTTCTCGGGGAAAAATTCCCGAAACTCGTTGCAAAGCTGTGCCGCGAGCGTTTTGTTGTGCGCGATTACGAGCGTGGGACGGTTCACGTTTTTGATAACGTTCGCCATCGTGAACGTCTTACCGCTACCCGTTACCCCCACGAGCACCTGCGCGCGCATTCCGTCGAGAACGCCCTCGCTCAATTTTTCTATCGCCTGCGGTTGATCCCCCGTCGGCGCGTACGGCGCGTGAAGCTTGAATTCCATAGATTCCTCTTCCCAAACATTTGTTTATACTCGTATAACATTATAGCACACCCGAACAAAAAAGTAAACCGTATGCAACGGGATTTTTCAAAAAATCCGTTTCAATATCCACCCGACGAGAAAGGCAATCACGGCGGAGGCAACCGCCCAAAGGATTTTCGAGGCGAGGTTGCGCTTGCGTTGCAGGGCGTAGCGTTTGAACGCATAACCGTTGGGGTGCAGGGATATGACGTAGGTCTTTTCCCCCTTTCGTTCGGATGAGAGCAGTTGAAAATAATCGTCGAGCGCAAGCTCGGCAAGAATTTTATCGAGCTGTTCTTCCGTATATTTTTTCCGCGTGGGCAATAAAGACAAAAGCTCGGCGGGCGAAACGAGGCATATTCCCTCGCTTTGACAAAGGGCGTACACCGCGCCCATCACTTCGCTTTCCCGTCTGTTTAACATCATTCACCTCGTACACGGTATCGTGGCTTCCTTTTTAGAGTATTCCTCTTTTCACACTCTTTTATTCGAAAGCTTTTTTCTTTTTCCGAAAAACAAGTCCCGAACGCTATCTTTTTTGAAGAATATGTGTTATACTATAAGCATAGGAGAAAATCATGCCTGCAATCTACGCGCATTTACAATTTGGAGAAGCGGTAATCAAAGCCTTGCCCCCCGCATTTTTCGATATGAAGGAAAAATATCCCGACGCGTTCGCTTTGGGTACGCAAGGTCCGAATTTGCTTTCCTTTCACCACCCGTTCCAAAACTCGCTCGTTCGTTCGCTGTCCACGCGTTATCATAACGCCTCAGCCGAGTGGTTCTTTCTCGACGCGGGAAAGCGTATGCTCAAAAACGCAAAAGAAGATATACTGCGCGACAACGGCGCATACGCGGCGTACGTGTGCGGATATTTGACCCACTTCGTCCTCGACGCCGTTTGTCACCCTTATATCAACGCCGAACAGGACGAGCAGGTGACGCATAATAAAATCGAAACGGAGTTTGAGAAAAACAGACTGCGTAAAGCGGGCAAACCCACGCGAGGGTATAACCCCGCGGACGAAATTGCGGTGCGGGAAGAAACGCTACACGCCTGCGCCGAGGCGCTCGGCATACCGAGCGAGGATATTGCGCTTTGCGCCAAGACCTTGCGCCGTTCCGCTTGGTGGTTTTCCCATAAAAGCGGGTTTATACACGCCGTTGCGCATACCGTTTTGTTCTTTACGGGCACGGAAAGAAGATTCGGGGATATGTTCTATTCCAAAAAGGACGACCAGCTTTGCGCACGCACCAACGAAGTTCTCGACGAAAAATTCGATATTGCAATCGAAAAAGCCAAAGCGTTAATTGAAAATTATTTTTCCACGCTCCCGCAAACCGTAGCAAAAGGAAAACTCGACGATTTCTTCCGCTATAATTATAGCGCGTCAAGATACGAAGAAGGCGAAACGGAATAATCGCGCTTCACGGCAAAGCGTAGCGACCTACGCCTAAGAAAAATACATCTTCGCTTATGGCGAAATTACTTACAAGCCATTCGGCTTGAATAAAAAACGACAAATTTCTCTCGAAATTTGTCGTTTTTTGGTGGAGACAACAGGACTTGAACCCGTTTTTGTGAACGCTGAATGCCTTTATTTTCAAGGCATTCAGCGTTTTTCTCCCCATTTACTCCCCATTTTTTTCGCCGTTACCCCCTCTTTCGGTTTCAACGGTCGATTCGAATTTTTTTCTCTTTTTGCCTTTATGATTTTTTTGGGAAAAATTATTGGTAATTTTTTCCAAAGTTCGCCGTTCAAAACAGTCCGACGGTGAGAAACCTGCAATCGTAAATAAGCAAAAATAGGAGGAATTATGAAATTCAATCAACTTATTGCAAAACGAACCCGCAACCTTTTGCGCTCACGCAATTGGACGCAATACCGACTCGCGCAACGCGGCGCGTTGCCACTATCCACCCTATCGCACGTCCTAAAATGCAAAAGTGATACGCTTACGCTAGAAACGCTACTCAACATTTGCCGAGGATTCGATATAACGCTTTTCGAGTTCTTCGACGACGAACTTTTCACTTCGGAAAATATTTCCGACGATTAAACAGGAGAAATACATATGAAAAAACAAACTGCAAACGAAATTTTACAAAACGCCATTGCTACCCTCACTCAATACTTAATTGAACTTTCCGACGTGCGTCAAGACTCGCCCGAACAATTCTCTTACGGCGAAAAAACCGCGTATACGGAATGTCTGGAAATACTTTCCGCATGGAACGAAGCCGAAGAAAACGGTTTGAATTTCGACGTAGAAGCAAGATTCCCTCTCTAAAGTAAATATCCACCCGCATAGCGGGTGGCTTTACTTTTTCGGGCATAGCCCTTTCCTACTGGCATAGCACAAATGTGCTTTTTTATTGACCTGCCAGTCATGCATAGATTACTTGCTACCCGTCAACGGGTCATTCGG
>JAFQGG010000001.1 GCA_017415505.1 Clostridia bacterium | reverse complement strand
GCTAACAGTCTGTTTTACGTACGTAAAAGTACAAGGAGGACTACGTCAGACCTTTAACACTTCCATTATAGCTTAGGCAAGTGAACAAGAAAAGCATTTCTGGCTTGAAGTACTTTTCTGGTCAAATATTATTGTAACAGGTAGAATATTAAAAGATTATACAGTGTATATTCCCAAGAACAAAAAACGATATCCAACCCCCTCGGTATATTCAAAAGACGAAATTAAGGAATTTTTAGAAAGTTTTGATTTGGATAATCCTTTTGAGCGAAGAAATTATACCATGGCACTACTTGCTTTGCATTTAGGGTTAAGAGGTGGAGATATTTCAAATTTGCGTTTAACAGATGTGGATTTTTCTGCTAATAAAATCACTTTTATTCAACAAAAAACGAATGTCCCTCACTGCCTTGAATTAGTGCAAGAAGTAAAGGAGCCACTGAAATATTATATAAAAAATATACGTCCTAATTCAATATACGATAATATATTTTTATCATTCACAAAGCAACCTCATCCAATTAGGGGCGCAAATATTCATGGCGCACTAAAAAGACACTTTCTCAAAAGTGGAATATTAGTAAACGAAAGAAAATGCGGACTGCATTCTTTACGTATGACATTTGCAAGCGATTTAATAGCCGAGCACGTTCCTTATGCGGTTGTTGGTAAGATCCTTGGACATGAACATTATCAATCTGCAAAACGCTATATAAAATTTGACATTGAAGCATTGAGAAATTGTGCGTTGGATGTACCTTCCCCTACGGGAAAGATAAGTCAATTTATTTTCGGTGAGGGGAGGTTGCCATTATGAAAAAAGTTCACTATAAATACTCGAGTATTTTCGCCCCCGAAATTATCTCTTACTTGAAATTAAGAGAAACGACAGGGAAATATATCGCAAAAACGGAAAGTGTATTAAAAGACTTTGATTGTTTTTTGCATAATCGTAAACACCAAACCAAAACATTAAGCGAGGATGTTTTTATATCTTGGCAAAAAACACGTCAAGTTAGTTCGGTAACAAAATGTCAAGATTGTTCCCACATGAAGATGTTTTGTTCATATCTAACTTCAATAGGGATAGAAACACATTATATTGAACGTCCGAAAATGAAATCCAACTATGTTCCCTATATTTTTTCGGATGAGGAAATAAAAGAAATATTTTATGCGGCAGATAATTGTCAAATTCAACGCCGTTTATCACGCGCTTCTACAATATTCCCTTTTTTATTACGCATTTTATACGGCTGCGGGCTTAGATTGGGAGAAGGATTAAAGTTGAAATGGACTGACATTGATTTAAATACGGGCGTTATTTATATTAAAAATGCCAAAAATGGAAAATCTCGTATAGTTCCAATGAAACCAACACTGACCAAAATTCTTATTGAATATAAAAACCTTGTAAAAATAAATAATATTTGCAAAAATTACTTGTTTGAAAGCCCTAAAAAGGATAATTGTCCAATGAAAAATAATACGTTCTATATGTGGTTTTCAAATATTTTATATAGCGCAAATATTTCTTATGCTAAAAACACTCAATATGAACGAGGTCCATGTGGTCATTGTTTGCGTCATACATTTACAAAAAATTCGTTCTTACAACTCGTAGAGAACGAACGATTTGAAAATGTTGCGCCATTTTTGGAGGAATATCTTGGTCATAATAGCATTTTGGAAACGCAAGCATACTTGCGTTCCAGTTATACCATCTATGAACAGTCGCATAAAAGGATAGAAGATGCGATAGGAAATCTTTTCCCGGAGGTGGTTTTTGATGAAAACTAATTTATTTTTTCATACACTAAAAAACTATTTTATTTCCTATCTTCCTGAAGTGAAAGGATTGAGCCAAAACACAATTAGGGCATACCAGTATGCATTTCAACTATTATTTGAGTTTTTTTATCGTAAAAAAGATATTTACCCTGAAAAAATCACTTTTGATTTATTAAACGAAAAGAATATTCAAGAATTTTTGCTTTGGCTCGAAAAAGAACGACATTGCTCTATTGCCACTCGTAATTTTAGACGCTCAGCTCTTTATTCTTTCGCAAAATATGCGATAAAAAATAGTAATAGTGCAAGTTTGGCTTTTTATTCGGCGATGAATAATATCCCAAATAAAAGGACACCCAAAAAATCGGATATAAAATATTTTACCAAGGATGAAATCTCCCTTCTTCTTAACCTGCCCAATAAACTAACACCGATAGGAAGACGCGATACCGTTCTTTTAAGTTTATTATATGCCAGTGGAGCAAGGGCGCAAGAATTATGCGATTTAAGAGTAAACGATATCTGGTTTGAAAAAACAACAAAATTGCGTCTAACAGGGAAAGGGAATAAATCGAGAATGATTGTAATACCAGAAAACTGTGCTTTGTTATTAAAAAAATATTTAAATAGCATTCAGGTGGATTATAATTCTCCGCAGGATAGTATGAAACATATTTTTTCAAGTCAAACACACGAGAAGATGTCTATTTCATGTGTTGAGGCTATCGTTAAAAAGTATGTTTTTATAGCAAAGGAAAAATATCCAAATTTATTTCAATATCACTACTCTCCGCATTCATTTCGCCATTCCATAGCTGTTCATATGCTTGAATGCGGAGAATCGCTTGTCGTAATTAAGGCTTTTCTTGGGCACGAATCAATTACCACTACCACCATTTATGCGAGTGTAACCCCTGAACTTGCTAATAAATATTTAAAAGAAAGAGGCAGACCGCTTGAAACAGTTTCTAAAATGCAGGATTATGAAAATCCTATCCTGTCTAATTTCCCTTTTTTGAAAACAAAAAATTAAAATTAACGGAGGTATTTTATTATTAGTAATTATTTTTTTGAACATTATCCGAGTAGAAATTTTTATAATTGCTGTTGTATTAAGCAATCCGAAGTTTCTTCTCGGATAATATTTTTATTAAGGATATCCTCGTTATCCGAAAAGTCGGATAATGATGATTTAGTTTATCCCGACGGCGTGCCGAGCGAAGACGAAACGGAAGAAACAAAAGAAACAGACGAAGAAAAGGAGGAAGACGAGCTATGTCAGGGGTTGGTATGTTAATCATTATCGGCGCAATTATGCTGTTGGTGCTGTGCGGAATACCGTTTTTGGCGTATATCTATGACCTAAACCACATCAAAAGTAAGACGGTTGGGGACGGTCAACACGGCACGGCGAGATGGGCAACGAAAACGGAAATCAAAAAGACATATAGGCATATCCCGTTTACGCCGAGAAAATGGCGTGAGCAGGCAAAAAGCGGGAAATGTCCTACCATGTCCGTAACGAAAAAGAAAAAACTGCTGAGTAAAAAGCCCGCGGAAGTAATAGAAGAAGAACTACCGCAAGGCATTGTGGTGGGCTGTAAAGGCGGAAAGAATAAAACGACGGCAATGGTGGATACGGGCGACGTACACGCGCTTATGATCGGTGCGGCAGGCGTTGGTAAAACGGCGTATTGGTTATATCCTTGTATCGAGTACGCCTGTGCAAGCGGGATATCCTTTTTAACGACGGATACCAAAGGCGACGTTATGCGAAACTATGGGAATATCGCCAAGGACTACGGATATAAAGTGTCGGTAATCGACCTAAGAAACCCGACGCGGTCAAACGGGAACAACCTTCTTCACCTTGTCAACAAGTATATGGACCTGTATGCGAAATATCCGCACCAACTCGTGTATAAAGCAAAGGCGGAAAAGTACGCAAAGATTATTTCTAAAACGATTATTTTATCGGGAATGGATGCGGCATCGTTCGGGCAGAACGCATACTTCTACGACGCGGCGGAAGGTATCCTTACGGCAACGATATTACTCGTGGCGGAGTTTTGTGAACCGAAGAAACGGCATATCGTTTCGGTGTTCAAGGTGATACAAGAACTGCTTGCGCCGTCGCAAAAGAAAGGGAGAAATCAGTTTCAACAGCTTATGGAACTACTGCCGAACGACCACAAGGCGAAATGGTTTGCAGGCTCGGCGCTCAACACGGCAGAGCAGAGTATGGCAAGCGTAATGAGTACAGCGCTTTCACGGTTAAACGCCTTTCTCGATTCGGAACTCGAACAGCTTTTGTGTTTTGATACGGAAATCGACGCGGAGAAGTTCTGCTCTCAAAAGTCGGCAATCTTTATCATTATGCCCGAAGAAAACCCCAGTGCGACGCGTTTCTAAGTGAAAAACTTAGACACAAGTCAAATCTAATATGCGAAAAATTAAAAGGAGTTTTCGCAAAAGAACTTGAAGAACTGATATTCCAAGAGGTGGAATGAGAGGGTAACGCCTTGAAACGCCCCCTTGATACTGCGATAGGCGAAAAGTGTGCAATCACGAAATCGTCTAAAGCTCGCTGAAGTCGGCAGAGAGTAGTCCAAACAGGTCAAGCTGTGGAAAGCTGTCCAGAGGTGGACGGTGCTACCTATATGCCGGAGGTCAATAAAATATCTATGGTGAGTATACGGGACTAAAAGACCGTCGACAAACCTCAGAAGTTTACGAGTCTAAATTTCTATGCGGTAGAAATGCCGTAGCCCGATTACGGGAGCAAACCGAGGAAAAGTAAAAGTTAGGGTTATGAAATTCCTTATTATGTTAAAGGCATAAGAGAGTTTGCAGGCTTATATGAGGCACCTAAGGATATATGTAATGATAGGAATATCGGAACGCGGTAAGGTCAGAACGTGGAGTATATTGCAATACGGAGAAACGTTGTTAGGGAAAATCAGTGATATAACCTAACTTAATCTGACGGAAAGTGATGCCATAGTACCGAAGAAACCGTGATAACAAACGGTGGAGGGATAGGCATTAGTCACAGGAAAGATAAAACAACAAACACACTCAAAATTATGGGTTCGAGTATGACTAAGAAAGGCAAATCCTTGCGTAAATAAAATACACAAAGGAGGAACCGACCATAGCAAACTCAAAAGCGAAGAAACGCCGTAAACTACGCAATAGTGAGTATTACGACCTGCAAGCCACCTTTGATAAACTATATGCGGATAGTAAACAGGGAAAGATATTTAGCAATCTAATGGAAATCATTTCATCGGAAGAAAATATCGGACTTGCATATAGAAATATCAAGGTAAATAAGGGAAGTAAAACGGCAGGCGTAGACGGCAAAACAATTACAGACATGAAAAACTGGGATAGGGCAAGACTTATAACCAGTATACAGAAATCTTTGGAATGGTACGTGCCGAATAAAGTAAGGCGCGTAGAAATTCCAAAAGCAGACGGAAAGAAACGTCCGCTTGGAATCCCAACAATAAGGGACAGGCTAATACAGCAAAGTATTATGCAGGTTTTAGAGCCGATATGTGAAGGAAAATTTCATGAACGCTCAAACGGATTCCGCCCGAATAGAAGTACCGAACATGCAATAGCGCAAGCTATGACAATGATACAGCAAAGGAATTTATATTATGTGATTGATATCGACATAAAAGGGTTCTTCGATAATGTATCACACGGCAAGCTGTTAAAGCAAATGTGGACACTTGGAATACGGGATAAAAAGCTGATATGTATTATTTCGACAATGCTAAAAGCAGAAGTAGCAGGAATAGGATTTCCCGAAAAGGGAACACCGCAAGGTGGGATAATTTCCCCATTGTTATCTAATATTGTCTTAAATGAACTGGACTGGTGGATAACGAGCCAATGGGAAGAAATGCCGACTCGCCATGAATATAAGTGCAATATACACAGTAATGGCACGGCGAATAAAAATCCAATATATCTTGCCCTACGAAGAACGGCATTAAAAGAATGTTATATAGTCAGATATGCGGACGATTTCAAAATATTTTGTCGCAAGCGAAGTGATGCTGTAAAGCTGTTTGAGGAAACAAAACAATGGCTGAAAACACGGCTTGGATTAGACATAAACTTGGAAAAATCGAAAATTGTCAATGTTAAGCGCAATTATTCGGAGTATCTTGGTTTTAAGTTGAAAGCTAAACCGAAAGGCAAAAAGCAGAACGGAGAAACAAAATATGTAGTAGTCTCACACATAAATGAGAAAGTGAACCGAAAAATTCTTATGCGCGCGAATGGATATATTAAAGATATGTTTCATCACACGGATAAGGAAACGGCATACAGGTGCATAGGGCAATACAACGCCTTTGTGCTGGGGATTCACGAGTATTACAATATCGCAACGGAAGTCAGTAAAGATTTCCATAAGATTTCCTTTCATGTCAACCGAACCCTAAAAGACAAACTCAAAACAAGGCTAAAACGCCCTGATTTATCTAAGTTAAAAGGCAAAGCAATTATTGAGCGTTATCAACAAAGTCGGGAATTACGGTCAGTATTCGATATGGCGGTAGCCCCGATAGCGTATGTACAGCATAGAAACCCCATGTGGAAAAGGACAAGCATAAATAAGTATACGGCAGAGGGGCGAGCGAGTATTCATCAAAATCTTCGCGGACTCAATATGAATATACTTTTATATCTTATGAGAAATCCCGTTCCACATCGTAGCGTGGAATATAACGATAATAGAATTTCGTTGTATTCTGGTCAGTTGGGGAAATGTGCGGTAACAGGTAAAACGCTCAAACGAGAAGAAATCCATTGCCACCATAAAGTGCCACGGTATTTGAAAGGTGATGATAGCTATGGGAATCTTCGTATTGTTCATGTTGATGTGCATAAACTTATACATGCGCAAAATGCGGAACTGATACAACGCTTGGTAAAAGATTTGCAATTAACGAATCATCAGATGAAAAAGGTAAATGCTTTGCGGAAAGCATGTGGGTTGAACGCTATTGAATAAATGAGTTTGTGGGTGTGATTTATTTGAATTTTTCCTGCGATGGGGCGCCGTGTGAGTACGAAAGTCTCATGCACGGTGCTAAGCGGGGGAAAATCCAGCGATAACATCAAAGGATTACCTATCGCAATATACGTTCTTTATGATTTCGCTGATAATTCAACAGCTCTATCGTGAGATATTAGCGGTGGCGGATGAAATGGGCGGGAAACTGAAAAACCGTTGTATTTTCTTTTGCGATGAGTACGGGACCTTGCCGAAAATCCAAGATGCGGAAATGATATTTTCGGCATCCCGGTCAAGGCGGTTGCAAATCGTGCCGATAATCCAATCATTCTCACAGCTTGATAAAAACTACGGCAAGGAGGGCGCAGAGATTATCGTGGACAATACGCAGCTGACGATATTCGGCGGGTTTGCTCCGAACAGTACGTCTGCGGAAGTGTTGTCAAAGGCGCTTGGCAGTAGAACGGTGTTGTCGGGGAGCGTAAGTAGGGGCAAGAATGATCCGTCCGAGAGTTTACAGATGATAGAACGCCCGTTGATGACGCCCGACGAACTGAAAAGTATGCCGAAAGGACAATTTGTGGTAATGAAGACGGGCGCGCATCCAATGAAAGTGAAGTTGAAACTGTTTTTCGAGTGGGGAATACAGTTCGACGAAAGCAATCCTTACACGGTAAAGGAGAATGCAAACCGTAAGGTGGAGTATGCGGACAAGCAACAGCTCATTGAGGCGATTACGAGAAAATATCATCCCGAGTGGCTGGACGATATGATGGAAGTCGGTGTAAGGACTGGCGGTGGGATGTCGGGAATGGCGCAAACGCAAAGCCAAACGGACGAACCACAACGCTCGCCCGTGAAGGGGGATAGAAACAAGCCTGCAAGTTCGCTACGCACGGTAAGGGTGAACCCCGATGGGATGCCATGATTATTTATATCAAAGCGAATTATTACACCGTGCCGTGGCGGTGTATTTGTATTTGGAGGATAGGGCGAATAAGAAAGGCGAGTGTTGGCCGTCCGTTAAGACAATGGCGGAAGACCTCAAAATGTCGAAGTCCACCATTCGTCGGGCGATAAAAGATTTGAAGAAAGAAGGTCTGCTAACGACCGAACAACGGTATCGGAAGAACGGCGGACACAGTAGCTTATGCTATACGATAAAACGGAGGTAATAAAAGTGGCATCTATATTTGGATTTAGTATAAAGAACGTAACAACGTTTATGGGTAGGGAAGGGCAGGGCAGTCAAGGGAATATTTATTATAACAACAAAAAGGTGGGGTGGTATAATAATCGGGATGACGGCGGCGAGTCGGATATCGATTTCGACGGGGATAGGGCAAAACGGACGGAGATGGAAAATCTCTTAAAAGAAGCGGTAAGGAAATATTACGAGCGTTTTCCTTTGACGGGAGAGTTTGCCTGTCTTAACGGCAACGTACAAATCTTTATGGAAGATTTAATAAAGTTTACGGAAGACGAAAAAGAGCTCAAGAAATACCAAAAAGAGGGGTATATCGGAATGGCGAAGTATCAAAAAATCGGCGAGCCGTATTATGAATATACGTTGTTGTTTAAAAGGGGAAAAGCCATAGAAGAATTCCAAAAGCGAGCAGATATTGAAAACGCAAGGATATACACCAAAGATGCGTTTGTGATAACGGACGAAGTACCGCAAATCGAAGGCGAAGTCCAAGAAAAGCCACCGAATATGGGAATGTAAAAGAAAACAAATACCGCTTATCCGTAAAAAGATAGGCGGTATTTTTATGTAAAAAATCAAGGAGGGAAACAATGACGTAGAACAAAGAAAATGAGTAGGCGGGTAGGCAAAAAAGATAAAGAAAATAAAAATAAGGAGAAGAAAACAAACAATGAAAAGAAAGAATAGACTTTTTATCACGACGGCGTTTTTGGCGCTCGGCTTTGTAACTCTTGGTGTAGGCGCGTTGAATACGGAAACGAAAACGGCATCGGCGCTCACGTACGGAACGAATAAGTATCTGACGAGTGGCAGTACGAACAACGGTAGCTCGATTTCGAGTGGCTGTCCGAGCAATTTCAAGATTTATATGTACGGTGTCAGCAACAGTGGAAGTGCAACGCTGTATCAAGATGCGGTAACGGACTGGACGTATTATTATATCTACGTGGACGCAATTAACGTCAGCGACCATCGCTCGTTCAGATTGACGAAATACGGCACGACGTATGTCAGCAATACGCTGTCGGGTTCGTCGGATAGAATTTTGTACGAAGGTGCGCTTTCGGACGGCGAGTATGAATTGGAATACACTTGCCGATACGCGAAAAACATCTTCTACGACTACACGTATTACACGTACACGTTCCGTTTTGAAGTAGATAAAACGGCACCGAGTTATACGCTGAAAGCAGGCGGTTCGACGATCAGCAGCGGTGGCTACACGAACAAACAAATCGTATACACGGCGACGGATGCGAACTTTTCGCATATCCGCTATAGAAGACCTGGCTATTCGAGTTATTCCACGACGTATTCGACGTCCTATACCGTACCGACTACGGGTTCTAACGGCTGGTGGTATTTTTATGCGGTTGATACGAAAACGCAATCGAATAGCACTGTATCCGTGTACCTCGATACGGTATTGCCCGTAGGCACGGTAACGAATGCGAATGGCACGACGATTGCAAACGGCGGTTATACGAATAGCGCAATCAAGTACACGGCAACGGATTCGGGCAGCGGTGTATCGGGATATCAATACAAAAAGCCAGGTGCGACGAGTTGGTCGACCTATACGCCGGGAACGGCTGTGACGGGTACGGGGTGGCATACTTTCCGTTCGTATGACAGAGCAAGTAATTATTCGGAAGAATACAAAGTGTATTACGATGCATCGCCTGCGGTGGGGAAACTTTATGCAGGTACGTCCACAATTGCAAGCGGCGCGCATACGAATGCAAGTTATATCAAATACGAGGCAAGCGATTCCGAGTCGGGTATTTCGGCGTGCTACGTGAGAATGCCGAACAGTAGCTATTACACGGCGTATACAAGTGGAACGCAATTGACTATGGAAGGGACGTATATGTTTTACTGTGTAGATAAAGCAAATAATCGCTCGACTGTCACTTCTACAATTACGCTCGATAAGACGAAACCCACGGGAACGCTGTATGCAGGAAACTCTGTTGTAACGAGTGGAACGATTACGAACGCAAACTATGTGAAGTTTGTTCCGTATGATGCAATCGGGGTGGTGGCAACGTATGTGAAAAAGCCCGGTTCGAGTTCTTACGAGGCATATACGAGCGGCACGCCATTGACGGCGGAAGGGACCTATTCTTTTTACAGCAAGGACCAAGTAAATACTTCGGATATTTACACGGTGACGTTAGACAGACAAATTCCTGTTGCACAGTTATATGTGGACGGAGAACCTTTTGACAACAACGGTTATACGAACGGCGCGCATATCAAGTTTGAATGCGATGAAAGTTGCTACGTGAAACTTCCCGATAGCGATACGTTCTCGCCGTATATTTCGGGCGTGGAATATTACAAGGCAGGCAAATACGTGTTCTACGGTGAATCGGTTGCGGGGAACTCCACGGGATATTATACAATTATTATCGACCGCACGATTAAAACGCTTGAAGTGCAAAACGTAGTAGACGGCACAACGGACGGAAACGTAGTCATCACTTGGACGGATGGCGATCCCGAACAGGTTGCGCCCGTAAAGAGTGTATTGATTAACGGCAATCCTTACACGAAAGGTCAAACCGTTTATACAATTGACACGGGGAAGTATTACGTGACTTCTATCGACGAAGCGGGTAATGTTTGGGATACCGAGTTTGTTTCTACCAAGCAAAACGTTTTGACGAAGACTTTGCAACAGGAATACTACGAAATCCACGATGCGGAAGGCAATTATTTCTCGTTTGCAAGCTATGACAGTGCGTTCGCATTTGCGGTGGAAAGAGAAAAGACGTACGTGAGGACGGGCGAATGGAACAGCACAAGCTGGGATACTGGTATTGCGATGGACGCAAAAGACAGCGTGGATGCGGTAAACGGCACGTATTTCATCTATAAGAAATCGGGTAATCCCGAAGAAGAAGTGGCGTATTTCACCGAAGAAAGATTGAACGAAGTCATTGCGGAATATGCGGCAATCGGTATTAACGACTATTACTATTGGGAAAAAGAACCCGCTACGATTGCGGACGGGGAAAACTTATTCTCGTATAGCGATGCGAAAACGATTTTGGCAAACTCCGCAACGTTTGACGGAACGGTCGCGCATTTCGTTGACGGCGAAGAATACGTGGATACCGTGTACGAAACGAACGGTTTCCACACGCTGACGGTGGTGGATGAATGGGGGAATACCTGCGAATATAATTTAACGATCGTTCGCAATGCACCTATCATTGGATACGTCGTCGGGGAAGGCGAAGGTGTGACGAACACGGTGACGTTTGACAGAACCTATTATTTTAAGGACCAAGTAACCGTGAGAATCGGGGATGAATACGACGAAATGGCAATGTTCAGCGTATATGACGAAAACGGCGATTTGCTTGGGAACTTCCTCCGCGATGAAACCTACGTTATTACCGAAAGCGGCAGTTATACGGTAGTGGCGGTGAACCACGCAGGCGTTTCGGAAACGTTTGCCTTGATTGTTTCCCGTGACGCACCCAAAGCAACGATTGCGGAAAATGAAAGCGAAAAGAAACTGGAAATCGTAATCACGCCAAGCGTAGACGATGAAAGCAATATTCAAACCTTGGAAATTTACAAATCAACGGATGACGGTGCAACCTGGGTATTGCTCGAACAGGACGATTACGGAACGGCAATCACGACGGATACGCTTGCGTATGCGTTTAGAACGACGGCGAAATATAAGGTCATCGTAACGGACGAATTTAGAACGGGTATCGACGCAATCACAGCAGAACTTGCGTATGAGCAAAAACTCCCCGAAGGCTTGCTTACGGGCGTAGAGAACGGCGGATTCACGAACACGGCGGTAACGTTCGAGTGGACGGATGAGGCGGTTGTAAACCTTACGAAAGACGGCGAACACATGGCGTATGAAAGCGGTCAGGTGTTGACGGAAAACGGCGTTTATGAACTCACTTTCAAGAATTTCGACGGTTATGAAACGACCTATACGTTCACGATTGATACGAACGCACCCGAAATTACGACGGAAGGCGCGAATCATAGAGAATCGGTAAACGAAGACGTAAAGGTATTCTACACCGAAGAAAACCTTACGGCGGAACTTTTCAAGAACGGACAATCTCTTGGCGAATACGCTTCGGGGAATCCTATCTCCGCAGACGGTATGTACCGTGTCCGCGTTAGCGATAGAGCAGGGAACGAAGTATCGGTAGAATTTACGATTGATAAGACGGTAGATTATGAAATCAACGTGTACGACAAAGGCTTGTCGAATTCGGTAATGGCAACGACGCACGAAATCGTAACGACGGAGCTTACGAAAGACGGCGAAAAGGTAGATTATGCAATCGGCAGTGCAATCAATCAAGTGGGCGATTATACGCTCGTTTTGACGGATGCGCTCGGGAACAAGGAAGTAATCACCTTCCGCATCATTCAGCCGAAAGTGCAAGAATTTACGCATAATTTCGACGATATCGAAGGCTTCGGTGGTGTGCTTGTCAACGGCGAAGATAAGAGATTGAACTACGGCACGTTGGAACTTTTTGATGACGGCGTGTATGAAGTAGGCGTTATCGTTAGCGGTAAAACCTACACCTTTAACGTAACGGTGGATGGAACGGCTCCGACCTTGAAGTTGAACGGCGTGGAAAACGGCGGTATTACGAAGGACGGCGTGAAACTCACGAACGTATCCGAAACGGCGGAATTGAAGGTGTTCAAAGACGGCAAGGAAATCAAGTATAAACTTGGCGACGAAATCACGGAAGTCGGTAAGTATAAAGCGACGGTAACGGATGAATGTGGTAACCAAACGACCTATGAATTTGAAATTGAAAAGAGCGTAAACGGTTGGTTGATTGCGTTTATTATTATCGGTGTGCTTGTGTTGGCTGGCGGTGTGACGGTGGTTATTCTCAAGAAAAAACAAATCATTTGACGTGCCTTATATAAACGGCGATATACGGCGTTGCGCTACGTTTTCCTTGCTCATTTACGGTTTGTAAATATCCCGTCGGAAAGCCTCGCGCGCCTTGTCTATCTTGTTTCTCCAAAGCATCAAGAATAAGGCAAAATCTCCGTCGGGAAAGGCGCAGATTTAGCATAAGGGTATAAGAAAAAGGTTGCAAGCAGACGGCAGGGAGGAAAATCCCAAAGGTTTGTCTTGCAACCTTTAGTTCTTAAAATTTTACATTTTCACTTACAAGGGCGGAGTGTTTTTTCTCGGTGGTAGTGGCCCGCTGTCATCATGACACCCCAATGTGAACTTACTCAAGGGAAGTAATTTATTCGCAAAAAAGAGAAAATAACGAGCACGGAAACATTTTACAGGTAAAAATTCAATCAAAAGGTATTGACAGGATTTTGAAAATCGGGTATAATAATTATGCTACACTACAACTCAAGAAATGCAGACAATGTATAGTTCAGGTGGAACTATACTGTTTTCGCTTTTTACAAAACATTGTCTGTGGAGTAAGTAGTGTAGCAACTATGCGAGAAAGGTATATTCTGCGGTGCCGTTCTCGAAAGAGGCGGCATTCTTTTTTGAACGGTTTACAATAAAGAGAACACTGCTAAATTATTGCATTTTAGCGGTGTTCATATTTTAGTTCTACTTAAAAGATTCTCAATGGAAATGTTGAAATAGTTTGTCTATACTTCTAAATATTTTACGAATATAAAGTCTTTTGTGTTGCCACTTGTAAAAGAATGTTTTAGTAAACAGTATTGCATAGGCGATTTTAGTATAGTTGATAGTCTTCTGTTTACCGTTACGTTTTGATGGAGAACTTAAAAAACAAAATGTACTTATATTAAGATAAATCTGTAAGACAAAATCTTTTTTTTCTTAAAGAGCCAGGTATAACTCCGAATTTCTTTTTAAACTCTTTATAGAAATGGTTTCGTGAAGCGAAACCGCATTGTTCGGAAATTTGCTCGATTGAAAGATTTGACGCAAGAATAAGAGAATATGCGTACTGGAGCTTTGCTGTTTGTCGATATTCAGTAATAGTTACCCCAAGATATTTTTTAAATTGCGTACAAACATAAGGGAAAGAAAGATGTGTATCTTGAAGGAGTTCGTGAATATTTTTTTTGAATGAATCAGGTTTATCCATAAAAGATAATAAATGTTGTAACCAGAGGGGAAAGAATTGAAAATCTGAAACAGAATAGTTGATGAAAATATCTAAAATTTCAATGAGAATAGATATGAGAATGTTATTCCCCGAAAACAATTGAAGTTGTTTTTCAAAACAATTGATTGTTTTAAGATTTACAGTTGTACGTACTATAGAAAGGGAATTGAGAAGAAAATCAAACAATTTTGAATCAATAAAATTGCAAATACGTTGAAATTCCGTTTTTCGGATAAAAAAATTTCGATGTAAAAGAGGCGTGGTGTTTATCGCTCTAAAATAATGTTTATCCATAGGTCGAATAATATATAAATCGCCTGGATTCAATATATGTTTTTTATTATTAATAAAATGTGTTGCCGTTCCATTCACAACATAAAAAACTTCGATAAATTCGTGTTGGTGAGGTACGCTCGACGGGACGTCGTTAATAGAAGTATAAAGATTTTGTTCTTGAAAAAAATTCCTTTCTTTTAATATAATCATAGCAAATTTTCTCGTTTTTTCTCTATTATATATGATTTAGGATATATTTGTCAATAAAAAAGCACAAAAAATATAAAAATAATGGGGAAGTAGTTAAACAGAGAGTACAAAATGAAAAAGGGAGTGAATTGACGGAAAAGTTGTTTTATGATAAAATTATTATACTAAACTTTTGAATTACCCAAAAAGGAGAAAAATTATGAAAAAAATTATTAAGGCAATGGCAACCTCTTTATGCTTAATTACGGTAAGTGCCGCTGTAGGGTGTGGACCAAAACCTCAAACGAGTGGGAATGGAGGTGGTGGGAGATTATATACCATACAAGTAGCTGTTACGAATGCAGGTTTTGGGCTTGATTGGGCGAAGACGTTAGCCAAGGAATACAATGAAATGAATCCTAATAGTGATTACGGTATAGAGATTGTAGACTATGGGATGAAATGGGCGGACCAAATTTTAACAGATTTGGCGTTGGGAAACGGTTACCAAATGTATATTAATTCCGCAAATGAAATTACGACGGGAATTTATAAAAATTATTTCGAAGATATTTCGGATATTCTTGATGATAACGTGGACGGTGAAAATCAGGGAACGGTACAACAAAAAATCACCAACTTTGATCAGTGGAAAGATAATTATTCTAAATTCGGCGAAGGATTGTATGCGCTTCCGTATTCAAACGGCGTTGTGGGAATGGTAATTGACCATCAGGAGTTTATTGATAACGGGTGGTATTGTTTTGAAGACGAAGCGAAAACCGTTTTAACGGTTGGTAAAGACGGGATTCGTGGAACTTATGACGACGGGCAACCGCAAACTCTTGCTGAATTTAACGCAATGCTGGAAAGAATTACCGTAAACGCAAAACCGTTTATTTACGGGGGTGGCGTAACGGCGTACTTGGATTATATTTATAATTCCATTTTTGCGCAATATGCAGGAAACGAGGAATATTCTGCATTTGTAAATTATGATAGTAAAGACAAGGAAGTAAGACTTGTTGATGGAACAACGACTCCGATCTCGTTAGGTAATGGATATAAAGTGTATGAAATGAAAGCGTTAACGCAAGCCTATGAGATTTTTGAAAATTGGTTTGATTATACTTCGGGAACGGCTAAAGATTACGTTCATTCTATCTGCAAAAATACAAGTGCAAGTCAATATGATACTCAAAATATGTTCCTTTTAGGTTATAAGGGAGCTGCATCCAATCCGAAATCTGCCATAATGATTGACGGTATTTGGTGGGAAAACGAAGCGAAAGCTATGTTTAATTCTTTAGATAATGTGAATAGAGGGTATGGGGACAGAGAATATAGAATGTTGTTGTTGCCGACTTTTGAGGGGCAACAAGAAACGAAATCTTGTGTTTCCGTGTGTACTGCTGGGGTTATGGCAATTCCGAAAGATAAAAATGCAGAACGACTTGCCGTGACAAAAGATTTCTTGAAATTTTTAATAAAAGACGAGTCGCTTCGTACTATTACGAATATGACAGGGGATATACTTGGCTATGACTATGAAATAGATGTGAATAATGCCGAAAATATGACTCCTTTCCAGAAAAATATGGCGCAAATGTATGCGGATAAAGAAAATGTCCGTATTGTATCGCTTGCATTAGATAGAGTTAGATCGCCACTTGCGTATGCGTCGGATAAAGGAGAAAAGTCAACTTTATATCCTTTCGATAAAAATAACGTTGTTACATTGAATTGTTTGGATGCCGTGAAAAAATTAAATGGAAGCGAAATTACTACTGGCTTGGCGAACCGTTATACAAAACAAACTTGGGCAAGCTATATACAACAGGCAAAGAACGGTGGTTTTTTTGCTGATTGAAAATAAAACAAAAATCGCTTCCATTGTCATAAGGGAGTGCTGAAAGAGGGATTGGATTATGGAGAAAAATACTATAAAAGAAAGAACTGCGAGGAAAAAATTAACGTATAAAAGAAATCAATATTTATTTGCGTGTACATTATTGATTTTTCCCATCGTATTATTTTTAATTTTCTTTGTGTATGGAAGATTTTATTCCATTTTTATTGCATTTTCTGAAGTTGATTTCTTGGGGAATGCCACCTTTTTAGGACTTGACAGGTTATTCGAGAATTTTGAAAGGTTTTTTTCGCAGATTGAAAGCGGTGCATTGTTAGGGACTTCTTTGCTTAATTCTTTAAAAGCGTGGCTTATAGCATTCTTAATATCTAATCCCTTATATTATATTTTTTCATATTTTATTTATAAAAAAACTAAAGGGGCTGGATTTTTTCAGATAATGACGATGCTGCCCCAAATGATTTCGAGCTTAATTTTCGCTCTTGTATTCAAACAAATCGTAAATGGACCATTAATTGAAATTATGAACGTTCTTGGGCAGAAAGATTTTCCTAATTTACTTTCTGACAGCACTTATGCATTTGAATTGGTTATGTTTTATAATATTTGGGTGTCTTTTGGTATTAGTGTTGTTTTTTACGCTAATGCAATGACGGGTGTTTCACCTGAAATTATAGAAAGCGCACAGTTAGACGGAGTTTGGAATATGTTTCAAGAATTGTTCTATATTCTAATTCCGTTGACATTCCCTACTTTCAAGACATTATTAGTGATTGGATTGACTACGATTTTTACTACCGATTACGGTTTAATGAACTTTTATATGTACGGTGCTCCGAGTGAAATATGGAATATGGGGTATTATATTGTGGTAAAAACATATAACTCATCTTCAACGGGATATCCCATATTGGCGGTTAGTGGGATTTTGTTGTCTTTGATATCCTTGCCAATTGTACTGGGGATTAAAAAATTGACGGATAAAATCGATCCGATCAGCGATTAAGGGGGAACCAATGAATAAGGTTAAAAAAAATTGTGAAAAAACAATTAAAATTATTGTTAAAATACTTACCGTATTGTTGGTAGCTTTAATGTTTGTATATACGGCGACATTAGTGTTTCCGATTATTTGGATGTTAGTCAATTCTCTTAAAGATCCTATTGATTATTATTTGTCGTCTTCTTTATCGTTTCCCACTTCTGTAAGATGGCAGAATTTTGCGGATGTGTTTGAAGTAATTACCTATGCTGTTGATACGCCTGCTGGAAGATTGGAATATAATATTTTTTGGATGGCGTATTACAGCTTGTTGTATGCCGTTGGAACGGGACTTTATTCTGTAATAACGATTACGTTTACGGCTTATGCGATTGGAAGATATAAGTTTTGGTTAACGAAAGCGTTATATGCAATTGGTTTAGCAGTAATGATAATCCCGTTTGTAACGGATGGAGGTGCGGGTTTATTGTTAAAGAAACAATTGGGTATTTATGATAATATGCTTTTGTTGATTTTGACAAGCGGTGGCTGTATTTTTACTGGACAGTATTTCTTTATTATGGTGGCACATTTTAGGGCATTGGATAAAGACTATGCGGACGCCGCGGCTATTGACGGGGCAAGCGAATGGACGATAATGACAAGAATTATGATACCATTGTCTTTTCCGTTAATGTCGGTGATTTTTGTGTTGGGCTTTACAGCCGCGTGGAATAACTATTCAACGTTTTTATTTTATCTGCCAAGTTATGCAAATCTTTCGTTAGGTATTTACACGTTTCAACTAACGGCTCCGTTGAAGGGTTATACGCCGCCACATATTTTAGCGGGATTTTTAGTTGTTGCAATACCTATTATAGTTTTGTATGTTTTATCTCGAAAACTTATGGCACAAAATTTAACGATTGGAGGCTTGAAAGGGTGAAAAAGAACTATTTGTTCAAAGTTATCGCTTTACTGGGGTGGGTATGTTTGCCACTCAGTTTTGCAGCGTGCAAAGCGAAAGAACCCATTATTAAGGATGCGACTGAAAATTATTTACAAACGAGCAATTCGGCGGACATTGTTAAAGAATTGTTTTGCAAAAAAAGTAGCATTTCTGAAATTAAAGAAAATTATACGTTAAAAACAGCGGATAATGTTACAAAAAACGGGGTTTTAATTTCTACGAGCACGAAAAACGCCAATTTGTATTATGCGCGGCCGATAAACCTTGTAGAAAGCAACGACGAAATTATTTCCTTTGAACTTCCTTATACAGATACCTATCAAACGTCGGGGATAGAAATAACTATCGTAGATATTTATGACGAGAACAATATTATTACCGTTCGCTTTGGTGGCTATGAATATAATGAGCTTTGGTCGCTCGTTTCAGCAAAAAACACCAATTTTAATAGTTTTGTTGGATATAATACTCATGATGTTGCGTCTGGTTATGCGGACGGAACGGTTTTTCCCTACAATAATTTTATCGGCAAAATTGACGAGGGGAATTATCATTATGCGTTCAATCTTTGTTATGATTCAGAAGAAAATCAAGTTTATTTGAAGCTGAAGGGCGCAGATAATCGTTTAATTTGTGATTTTGACGACGAATATTTTACTGAAAAAAGCGACTTGTTTACAGGCTTTTTCTCTAATAACGTATACGTGAATATTAAATTTACAGGATTAGTGAAAACAGGGGCGATATTCGTAGAATCAATTGGGGGGCAAAGCCTTGTCGGCACACCAGATTATACCGTTCCTTGTGATAATATCAAAATAGAAGGAAATGGTAAAGGTGGATTTTATGCGGGGGCGGTTGGATATAAATACACCTTACCCAGACCGATAGAATCGGATTTTTTAATGGGTGAGCAAACGGTAGATGTATTTGTAAAGAGACTCACGGACGACGTTGTAATTAACGTGGATACTGATTATTCTTTTATTCCTACGGATGCAGGGGAATATAAAGCAGTTTATAATGCAAAAGATATTTATGGGAATGATATCAGTAAAGAATTCGCTTTTACAGTTTCTCAGCTTCCATTGGATATTGACGTTGAATTTGAGGATAGAGTTTATGAAATTGGGGACGTTGCTTTGTTACCTACTGTAACGCTATCGGGTGGAAGTGGCAATATCAATTATTCGGTATCTTACGAATATAACGGAAAACAATATAATGAAATTGAAAAAATAGTTTTTTCGGGGGTGGAAGATCTTATTGTTAAGGTTATAGCCGAAGATGGAATCGGATATAAAGTGGAAAGGGTAAAGAATTATTCGATACTTAAGAAAGCTCATTGTTATTTAGAATCAGCATTACCTAAAGCGGCTCGTATCGAGGAAACATTAACATTGCCTACATTATATGCTTATGATTATCTTAACGATGCGGAAATGGATAAAAAGGTGTATGTAAACGGCGCACTTGTTGAAAACGGTAAGTGGACGGTACAAGCGGAAGACGGAGACAATTTGCTCGTGGAATATTATGCGAATAAAGGTATGGTAAACGAGCAAAAAATTTCGCAGAATATAACGGTATTTAATCAGAATGATAGCTATTTTGTATATGACAAAGATGCCTTAAATAGGGAGATGTTGGACGAATATACCACATTCAAAGCCAAAAATGCAATTTCGCAGTTTACGGTTGCTTATCCTTATGCTCTTTCTTGTGATTTGCTAAACATTAGTTTGTTGTTGGGTGAACATTCAAAATATTCTCATATTGATTTGAAATTGATTGATTGTGTAAATGGCGCATCTATTACATATCGATTGAAATACGAAGCCGAAGGAGTGGTTATTGCTGTAAGAGATGAGGAAGGTGAGTTTACCACAGAAGTATTGGCTACGAAGTATTTAGAGAACGTTGGGGAAGTCAATGTCTATTACAGCAATGCGGAGGGGTATCTTCTTAATTATAATTATAATGAAATGATTAAAGCAAATTACACGGATGATGGGGAAGAATTTTTTGGTTTCAAAAATGGTGGGGTTTATGTTGAGTTTAAGGCAGTGCAAGTAAAAACGGATGCGGAACTGCGTATCGTTAAGTTATCTAATCAAGAATTTTACACCCGTCGTTTAAGTGCGGGTGATAAGACGATGCCTGAATTTGCTTTTTTGGGCGAAATAGACTTTGGCGAAAAGAAAGTAAACGAAACCATCGTTTTGCCCCAAGCGGTGGGTTTTGATGTGTTGAGTGGAGAAAGATGTTCGGTATATATTACAGTATATAGTCCTAACGGTATTGTATTAGACAAGGTTTTATTAAATAAGGCGATAGACTTGACATTAACGGAGTATGGTGCTTGGACATTTGCGTTTGAGACGGTGGATAGTCAGAGGAATCGTAATTACAAGGAAGAAACGATTTTAGTAAAGGACGATATTTTGCCTATCATTACAACGTCTGATTTGTCCATTACAGAGGCGAAAGTTGGGGATGTCATTGACGTTCCGATAGTTGTAGCAACGGATAATGTAGCGGGAAAAGAGATTGCTTGTTATGCGCTCGTACGCAATCCTGACATGCAATATGCAGTCGTACAGGACGGCAAGGTAAAAGTAGATAAAAAAGGAACGTGGCTGATTATTTATTATGCACGAGATTCGGAGGGAAATATGACCACGAAGGAATTTTCCATATCTGTGAAGTAAGGGAGAGAAAAAGATGAAGAAATGGATGACGTTATGCTTGGCTTCTTTATTATTGTTTTCGTCGTGTACTGCTTGCAAGAATAACTCGCTTGAAAATAATTCGGAAGAAAATTTAATCGAAATTCAAGAGTTGGTAAAAAATAATCATAGTCCTTATTCGGTGGTTATTCCTGTTGACGCAAGCGAATGCATAGAGTACGCTGCTTCAGAATTGTTGGATTTTGTGTATGAATCGTCGGGCGTGTCCTTAAACGTTATAAGCGAAAGTGAGGCGAGTTATAGCGAGGGAAATTGTTATATTTCTCTCGGGAAAACCGAATTGTTAAATGAAGCAAAGTTTGCTTTTGATTATTCTACGCTTAATGGCGACGGTTTTTTCATTAAAACAGTGGGCAATATGGTGTTTATAGACGCAAATCTTGAACGTGGTGTTTTGTACGGCGTTTATGACTTTCTTGAAAAAAATCTTGGTGTGCGTTTTTTGACGCAAGATTGTACATATATTCCAAAGTTAAATACGATAAAGCTCTATGAAACAGATGATGTGGAAGTTCCTGATTTTATGGGAAGATTATATCTTTCTGCTCCCACTTATAAATCTTGGGGTGTGCCGGAATTTGTTGCAAGAACCCGTCAAGATTCATCTTATTTAAGCTATGTTGACGATAAGTACGGAGAAAAAACGCTAGCTTTCTTACGGGAAGGAAGAAACCATAATATGAGTGCGTTTGTTGATTATGAAACATACAGTGAAACGCATTCTGAATTTTTTGTAGAGGTACCGCCTGAATATGAGAAGTACGGCGATACTTGGCGTATGATTTGTTTGACGAACGGCATTACGGATGACGGAAAGCTTGATGAAACTATGGAGGTCAGCGTAGCCAAAATAGTCATTGAAGAAATGAAAAAAGACATTCTTGCTAATCCAGACGCATATTATTTTGGGTTTGAGCAATCGGATGGATATATTTATTGTACTTGCGATAGATGTGTTGACGCGTGGAACAAATATAAGGCTTCAGGCGTTTTAATCCGTTTTTGTAATGTAGTTGCAGAAGAAATAGAAAACGATTTCAAAGAAGCGGGAATTGAACGAGATTTTCGTATCAATACATTTGCTTATGCTTATACGCTTGATGCGCCTGTGAAAGTTCAAAACGGGGAATGGATTCCGATTGACGATAGCGTAGTCGCAAATGAAAAAATCGTTATAAAAATAGCGCAAGGTAGAAATGTAATAGTTCCTTATTTGTCGGAAGACAAAGATAGTTCAAACGCGCAAAGAATGCAACAATGGCAAAAATGTGCAACACAGTTCCAGGGGTGGGTACACGATAAAGACTATAACGATTATATTTCTTACTATCCTGCGTTGGGAACAATTAAGCAAAGTATGTTAAATATGAAAGAGGCAGGTTTCACAAATATACTTATACAGGCGGCGCATAATGAAACCTACGATTGGCAATCGGATCTTCGCGGATATATTTATAGGAATCTACTTTGGGATGTAGATTTGGATGTTGAAACGTTATTTAATGAATTTGTGGAACTTTATTGGGGAAAAACGGTTGCTCCGTATGTAAAAGAAATGATTACGGCGTATGAACAGCTTTACGCGATTGCCTTGGCAAAAGATCCAGAGTTGCAAATTAAAACATCTCAAACAGAATACCTTGATCCGACGAAAGGTTTTATCGATTTGAATTTCTTGAACGATATGATGACGTTGATGAAAGAAGCGCGAGTTGCATTAGAAGCAAACGAAGGCTATACCACAAGTGAAAAGAACGTATATAGACAGCGTATAGCTATGGCGCAAACGAGTCCTATGTTCACAACCGTAAGATTTTATGCTAAATATTTTCCTGATTCTTCTGTGCAAGAAATGCAGCGGTATTATACTGAATTTTTTAATCTTGCAGATGAAGCGGGGATTACGCTGTGGTATGAAATAAAGTCGTTGGCTACTTATAAAAAAGAATTAGGGGTTAGCTAATATGAAAATTGCCAATAAAGAACAAAGGGCGGCGTATATTGTTTTACCCCAAAATTGTTCGGCTTGTCTTACATATGCGGCGGAAGAATTAACTTCTTTTTTTAAGAAATGTATGGACGTATCGTTAAATACGGTTTCAGATGCGCAAAACGTAGACGGAGTATTTTTTTCATTGGGTAACACGCAAATTGCTCAAAAAATCGACTACGCACCAGATGTAAGCGTATTGAATGACGACGGATTTTATATCAAAACGTTAGACGAGGGATTATACATTAAAGCGGCAACAGATAGGGGAATTTTATTCGGTGTCTACGAAATTGTTGAGAAATATCTGGGGGTTCGCTTTATTACCGCAGATACCACGGTATTGCCTAAATGCAACGAGTTATATATAGAGGACGGTGAAATTTGTGAAATTCCCGCTTTTCGACTGAGGGGATATTTGGCGAGTGATTTATATGAGGATTTAGGCAGTTATAAGGATAAAGCGGATAAGGTTTTCGCACTTCGTCAGAGGGCAAGACATTCTTTTTTATTCCCAAGCGAAAAATTTGGCGGCGGAAGCAAAATATGGGGTAGACATAATACGCACAATTTTCATTATTTTGTGGATGAAAAAAAATACAATAATCCTATGGACAAGGAAAATTATCACCCTGAATTTTTCTTTTGCGCAAAATCTGATGTAAATAAAGACTTTCAATTTGTCGTTGCAGGGGACAACGATACGACTATTTGTCTTTCCAATGGAATTTCGGCTGACGGAAAACTTGACACAACGATGGGTGTGAGCGTTGCGCAAATCGTCATTGAGGAGATGAAAAAAGATATATTGGCACATCCCGATATCGAATATTTTACCTTTGAACAAGAAGACGGAAATCTTTGCTGTCAATGCGAAAAATGTAGACAAGCGGAAAAGCAATATAAACGTTCTGGACTGTTGATACGTTTTATTAACGCAGTTGGAAAAGAACTACAAGACTGGTCAAACAAGCAATTAAACGGCAGAAAAATCAATTTGGTAACCTACGCGTATTCATATACCTTGGATGCTCCCGTTGTTTATACGGAAAAAGGAATTGAACCGATAGATGAAACGGTTATACCTTCTGATAACGTAATTATACGTATGGCTGTTGGTAGAAATGGGTTTTATGATTATTTCAATGAGAAACAAGAAGAGAGAACGAAAAAGGCTCTTAAAGAATGGGGGATTATAGGCGGTAGATTTTTCTTGTGGACTTACGATGCGTTTTTTGATAGATATTTATTGTATATGCCGTCGGTACATACGATAAAAGCAAACGTACAAGGATTTAAAAAATTTGGGTGCGATTATCTAATGGTACAAGGAGCGCATAACGCAAATGGTATGTGGCAGGATAAAATGCGCGCGTATCTTTATCATAAAGCAATGTGGAATATCAACGTAGATATTGAGACACTCACCAACGAGTTCTTAATTCATTATTTTGGAGAACACTCTCTCCCGTATCTACGAGCATTTATGCAAGAATACCATGATTTTTATGGTGAGTTATCCAAGAAAAAATCCGTGTGTCAAACTTATGGTATGAAAAATAGAGAAGATTACGATAAAGACGTGTTGCTAAAAACGTTGAAAGCCATAAGAGAAGCAAAAAAAGTTAATGCGGAAAAAGTAAAAGACGAAAAGCTACGAGAACTTTATGATAAACGTTTGACGCAAGCGGAAGTTAATTCCCTATTTCCGTTGGTGGAAAATTATTTTTACCATTTTCCTGATAAAACGCAAGAAGATTATCTTGCGACGGCAAAGGAGTTTTTAACGCTTTGTAAGCACGGGGATATTTCGCAGTATGCAGAGCTTTTGAGATTATCCGACTGGGAAGCTGCGGGGTATAAATTCCCTTATTAAACAGAGGTGCGAAAATGAGAAAATTGAAAATAGGTATTGCAATATTTGCAATAACGGTGTTGAGCTTATTGGGATTTGCGTGTAAAAAAAGTGAAACTGCCGTTGAGATCGACGGAGTAAAAAATATAGAATGTTCTTATACGCTTGTAGAATACGATTTACTCTCAGGGGTGACTTCTTCTAACGGCGAAGAAGTCGAGTTGTCGGGTGAAGTGCAATTTGGAATACCTGGCGAATATTTTATTAGCTATACTTGTGGAGATACAACCGTCAATGCTACGGTGAGAATTTACGGCGAGCCAGAAGTAAAATCGGCAACGGATATAACGACTACGTATGAAAATGTATTATCTGGGGATGTTGAAAACGGGATTGCTGTAACGGATACGTTTGGTGGAGAGTTAAACGTTGAATTTATAGGTTTTGCGGAAGAAATTGACTATCCTAAATATGGGTCGTCATATACGGCAAAATATCAAGCGACGGATAAAGTCGGTCATACGAAAGAATTTACACGTAAAATAACCGTACAAACCTCCAATATAGCCTTTGATGATGCAACGGTAGATGTGGCTGACGATTCTTACGCTTTCGCTTTGAATGGGGTAGCGTTTACGGGCTTATACGATAAGGATGGGAATGCCTATGCAAGCGTTTATGAAAGCGACGGAAAATTATACAACTTAAATGCGGTAGGGGCAATACTTGGAGAAGGAAACCATACGTTGACCATAGTAGGCGTTAAAGGATATGACGACATTTGTTTAACGGTGACGGATAGTCAGCCGTTTGCATATTCGTTTGATTACGCTGATGAAGATACGGGGATTGAAAACTACATATGGGCGGCAGGGGAAGAAGTCACTTTTCCTGCAATTATTAGTAAAAAGGGAACGTATCAAAAATTTGACGTGCAATACTCGTTGTACTACCAAGGAGAAAAATACGAGTTTTATCAACAGTGCGACGAAGCCTTTTCACCGATGCGTTTTTTCGACCTGGGCGAATATACTTATGTTGCTCAAATAACCCGCAAAGGCGAAACGACAACAGTGGAAAATAAGTTTTATATTGTTTCCGAAAAGGAAAAGCTCAATTATTCCTATTCGACTTTGTCTAATCAATTTGTTAGTGCTTGGATGCCGTATGAAGATTACGGCAGTTCGGTTAAATACGTAAGACAAATTGAAGACAGCAACGGAACGACATACAATGCGATTGAATTTGAAAATCATAAAATAAAAAATGCAGACGGTGAACTGCGAGCGTTGCGGTTTAATACTACGACGATAGAAGAAGTTCTCAATTCGGGGTCAACGACGATTACGATGGATGTTTTGCTCAAAGAAGACTTTGCCGACCCCGTGTATATTTTTGCGTTTCTTCAAGGTAATTCGGGAAAATGGGATTGCTCACCAAATACGCAGTATGCGGTAAATGCGAAAGAATGGCGAACAATCAGCTTTGATTTATCTTCTTGTTGGGTTGGACCGAATCCAAGTGCGCCCGATTTTTATAGTGTGGATTATTACGGACGGATTACGATCAATTGGAAAAATTTCGGTTTGATCGTACACCCTTTCAACGGTGTAAATAATAAAGACGACTCGAGAACGACTATGGGCGTGTATATTGCAAACGTTCGTTTTGGGGAAACTAAATCGATAGAAGAAAAAAATTATTACGGTTTTGAAGGCGAAGCAGGGAGCCGAATTACGTTGTCGCAAACTGGTTTGACGGCAAATATCAACGGGGTAGAAGAAGCGTATGAGAATCTATATTTCACTGAAAACGGATTGGTGAAGCAAGTGATAGATAACGTAAGTTCCCCTTTAGCTTATCCTACGTTAGCCGAAATTAAAGGTGAAGAGCTTTGGTATAAAGGGAAAAATTACGTTTCCCTTTCGTATGAGAGTGGGGCTATTTTGAACGTCGGCAAGGCGGAAATGCCCGCTTATGGCGAAGCGTTGATAGCGTATGGTTGTACAACGAAATATGAGCTTTGGAACTTGTCAACGGGAATGAAGGTGAAAACGCTTGCCTCTGACGATATGTTCGTGACTTTAACGAAAACTGGCGGATATAATTTGAAATTAACGGTTAAGTACGGAAACTTAACGATGCAATTTGATAATTATATGTACGCAAAGGACGAAACGGATTTTATCAATGCTTTGATATATTCTAATATATATCTTCGTTATAGTGGCAAAGCAATGATAAATGGTGAAATAAAAGATGCCTTTAAGGTGGAACGCGTCGGCGGGGACGTGGAAGGGCATCGCTATATTCAATTAAAAGCCGATTACGTAGATAAAATGTTGGATGCGGGTATAACCACTCTCACGATTGGCGTAAAAACGGATACGCGAACGGGGCTTCAAAAGGTTCACCGTATTTTAGACAATAAGGCAACGACGCAAAGCGATGGGACCTTGAAACATGGTGCGGATTATTGGATGGTATCCGAAAACAGCCAATATCAAGAAGTCGAGCTATCGCTTGACGAGTCGATGAAAGGAAAAACTTTCGGTTTTTCACTTAAGAAAGACGGATATATTTATATCAACGAACCTTTGTTTGGCGTAGATAATGGCGATATCTATCAAAACGGCAACGATTACGGGTTAGACGATATATATTAAATATGGTTTTACAATTGAATAGGCGTAAATATTCAATTATAAGATAAAAAACAAGGAGGATGATTCAATTGAAACAAAAAAATTATGAACCAGTGACAATTTCACTACACGTCTTTGATTGTGTGGACATCGTTCGTACAAGCGGTTTTGATACACCAATTAAAATTGACGATGACTACATATTTGGAGATATTTATTAAAAGGAGGAAGGCAATGAAAAGAAAAAGTATAAAAACAAGTTTATTGAGTTTGGTCGTTGGCGCATTTTCTTGTATTGGGTTGGGTGCAATTTCACTTAACACCGCAACGCCCGTAGTAGCGGATTCGACGCAGAAAATTTTTATGGCGTATGGTGCGAGCACTCGTCTAAACGATGATTTTTACGGCTTGAGATTCAAAATGGCAGTTACGCCTGCTTATTATGAAGCTCACACGGATACGGATGGGGATTACGGTATGCTCATTATTCCATACGATTATCTCACAACATACGCTACTGCATTAGAACAAAACGAAAATGATTACGTTAAAACGTTTAAGAATGCAAACGTACAAGTATTGAATTTTACCGATATGCAGGGATATGCGGCGGATGAAGAGTATAATCCGACTACGGTGGTAGAAGATGTAAAATACCAATGCTTTAACGGCGTAATTTCGTCCATTAAGTATAATAATCTGGATAGGGATTTTATTGCAATCGGTTATTATTATGACGGTACGACGTATGATTACGCGACATTTAATGAAACGGATAATGCGAGAAACGTGGTGGAGATTGCGAACCTGGCGTTAGCGGATAACGCCGTGGCGACGACGGATATCTATTCGACGGAGCAAGTGTTGCGTTTGTATGAGTATGTCTTCTTGAATGAGCAAAAAGCAGAGCAAGCCTTGGAGAAAGACGCGAAAGACTCTTATGCCGAATATAAAGAAAGACTTTTGACGAAATACGTTTCTAATAATGGTTGGATGACGCTTGGACAAAAGCAAAATATTGAACAGATGGTAAGCGGCGACGTACTTACTCTCGAATTTGATATTTTAGAGAGTGATTTGGCGGAGACGGTTAAATGCACGGGTTTGGTAATCGGTCCGAATGTGTTTGGTGGGATTGCTCCTTATTCGAGCAAGTATTATGCGGTAAGTTTGTTGACGACGTATCTTACTAATTTTAACGACGGGACGATTCGTTTATATTCGGTAGATACCATAAAATACACGGGAACGAAAGACGATACTTCTTATCAGGGGTTGAATTCATTAACAGGAGGGAAATCCTTGAAGTATGAATACAGACCGTATATATCCGATAACGAAAAAGGCTCGGTGACGATTTACTGGAAAGACGTTGAAGCCGAATCGTGGACGAAAGCGGGTAGCGTTGAAGGTATTGACAAAGAACTCGCGCCGAGTGCAAACGTGGGAATTGCCTTTTCCGGTGCCGGAATGAACTCGTTGGTGATCGATAATTTTACTGTGTCGTATAACGGTGAAAGTATCGAAACGGCAACGGAAAGCGTTAACGAATGTAAGGGAAGTATGGTGACGGTGCAAAGCGACGGTGAAACGCTCGATACGGCTTTTGTTCCCGTGGGAAAAGCGTATACGCCTGACGAAAGTTGGGGGATTGAAGATTGGACGGTGAACGGCGAGACCTACGATATCAAATCACCCATAATGACGAATATCACGCTGGAAGGTACGGTGGCTATGCCCGAGTCCTATAATATGAGCATAAATACAACGAAGGCGGAATTCGTGTGGTTCTCTAACGATATTGCCTTGGAAAAAGGAAGAGATATTACTTTTGAGTATACGGTAAAGAAAGTACAATATAATGGAAGTGTAACAAACGGATTGCAGGCTTTAGGTTCTGATGATACGAAGTCCTTAGCTTATACTGACATTGCAAGCAAATTTGACCTCGTAGCTTCTTATGGCGCGAGTGAGCTGAGTTCAAGAGTTCTTCCCCAAGGAGATTCTCAATCTTTAAAGATAAAAATTGTCTTTAAGTACGACGCAACGACGGAGAAATATAATTGGGCGATATATCAGAACGACATCCTTAATTTGGACGGAAGTAGCATAAATAATTCGGCAATCGAGTATAATGAATATTTTGGGATGACTCTTTTGAGATTCCTTGTTTCTATAGAACTCGAAGATGTGAAGTGTTATGATAGCGAAGGAACGAACCTCGGTGTAGTAGGGGCTGTAAAGTTAGATGCTAATAGCAATGCAATTACAATTACGCCGAAAAATGATTAACAGATTTTTTGCATTTACGTGAAAATAGTTTGTTAAGGTTAATGAGTTTATTGAAGTAAGGGGCATAGAAATATGCCCCTTGCAGATAAGAAGATAGGACAGTAAGATTGGACAATAAGATGTTATTGATAGATAGAAAAGAATATAACGAATATGCCCCCGTTCCGTTTTGGAGCTGGAACAACCGTTTAGATAGAGCGGAAATTGAAAAACAAATTCGGCAAATGTATGAAGCGAACTACGGTGGGTTTGTTATTCACGCGCGCGCAGGATTGGATACGCCGTATATGGGAGAAGAATGGCTTGCCTGTGTGGAAAAGGCGATTTTAGTTGCCGACGAATTGGGGATGAAGGTTTGGCTTTATGACGAATTCGGGTTTCCGAGCGGGCTTGCGGGGGGAATTAACCTGCAAGATGAAAGTAAGCGCGCGCAATATCTTGAATATGAAGAAAACAGCGCCTTTGATAAAGGGGCTTTTGCCGTATTCGTGGAAGAAAACGGCGAATATAAGCGAGTGATGAGCGATGTAGGCGCAAAAAAATATCATTTGATTTTTTTGAAAACAAGCGAATCGGAGGTGGATCCTTGTAATCCTGCGGTGGCGCTCAATTTGATTGCAACGACGCACGAACGGTATTACGCACGTTTTAAGAAATATTTCGGGGGTACGGTGGCGGGATTTTTCACGGATGAACCGCAATATTATCGCTATGCCACGCCCTACTCCAAAGAATTAGAAAAAGAGTTTTTGGGGGATATTCGTGACGGCTTGATTTGGCTTTTTAAACAAAATGAACGCGGCTATGCATTTCGAGTGGAATATTATACGTTATTAAACAAATTATATACCTTAAATTATTATAAAATCCTATACGATTGGTGCGAAGCGCATCATTGTAAGTTGACGGGGCATACCGTTGAAGAACCTCATTTATTTACGCAAATGTGGTGTTGTGGTGGTGCAATGCCAAGTTATGAATTTTGTCAAGTACCGGGCATTGATCATCTTTGTAAGCATATAGACGGAGTGATTGATTCAAAACAGGTTGCCAGCGTAGCGGCGCAAAGCGGAAAGAAAACCGTGTTGACGGAAACCTTTGCCTGCTCAGGATTGGAAACTGACCCTCGACGCTTGAAATTTGTGGCAGATCATCAATACGTCAACGGCGTTAATTATATGGTGCAGCATTTGATGAATTACAGTGTTCAGGGGCAAGGAATTACCGATAATCCACCGGATTTTTCGCCGCATACGCCTTGGTGGGAAGATATTGGGTTGTTCAATGAATATTTTGCCAAACTAGGATATATTTTGCGAAACACGAAAGAAAGTGCGAATACGCTTGTTATACATCCTATGCAAAGTGCTTATTTGGAGTATTTGCGAGCGGAAGATGAAAATAGCATAGCAACATTGGATGAAGAGTTTACAAAATTAACCGATTATTTGGCTTTTAACAGCGTGCGATTTCACTATGGCGACGAGTTTATTTTATCGGCAAAAGGTAGAGTTGAAGGGAATAAATTTATCGTTGGAAAGTGTGAGTATGATTATGTGATTCTTCCGTATATGCAAAGTCTTTCTAAAAGTACCTACGATTTGTTATCTGCGTTTGAAAAAAATGGCGGGAAGCTGTGTTTATATAAAGATTTTCCTACATATATTTGTGGGGGATACAGTAGTTTTCCCGCATTAAGAGGTAATTGCTCTTTACAGGATATCGTAGAAAATCAAAAATATAAAATCCGTTATTTACAAGGGGATAAGGTACTGTCTCGGTGTTGTAAAGGCGAAATCGGGGAATATGTGTATATAGTGAACTGTGACGAGAAAAACTGTGCAGAGATTGTATTTGACGAAATGGAAAAATTTGTGGAATACGACGTTGTGCAGGATAAGACATATGCGTTAGACGCAACCGTTCGGTTATCGCCGTGTCAAGCAATTGTTTTGAAAAAAGGGAAGGCACATAAGCCGTACATACCGTTTTTAATGGAAAAAGAAGAAACGGGAGCATTTGTGTTTAAGGGAAGAACAGAAAATGCGTTGATGTTGGATTTTGTTCGTTTTAGCAAAGATGGTGTGTATTTTAGCGATGACGTATTTTATTCAAAAATGTTAGACGAGCTTATTTTTGATAATTATGAGGGGGATTTGTACGTTCGATATTATTTCCGTGCGGAAACAAACGGGGATTTTATGTTGCTAACGGGAAATACTCGTATAAAACACGTTAAAATTGACGGGGAGAATATTCCCTTGTCGCAAAGTGATTGCGATATTATGTATCAAGAAGGGACGATTAGAAACGTGTCGAAAGGTGAGCATTATATTGAGTTTTTGATTGATTATTATCAGGATTCGAGTGTGCGGCATGCGGTATTTGACGAAGGAGTGACGGAAAGTCTTCGGAATTGTCTTGTGTATGATACGACGATAGAACCTATTTTTTTGAAAGGGAACTTTTCTGTGTTTAAAGAAGGCGTTATTTCCGCAAATATCCCGATTAGCGGATTGAACGATTTGCAGAAAAAAGGATTGAAGTTTTTTGCTGGGAAAGTATACGTGGGCGGTGAAATCGATTTGTTATCGACGAATTGTAAGCTTCGTTTAGAAGGGGATTATATGTCTGCGAGAATATACGTGAACGAGTCGCTTGCAGGGGTGGCGGTTTTAGGCGAAGAAGTGGATATTTCGGAGTTTGCACAAATCGGAAAAAATAAAGTGGAGATTACATTAACTTCGTCGCTTCGGAATATGTACGGACCGCATCACGTGCGTGGCTTGGATAAAAATAGCGGGATTATTCCACGTATGTTTACGTTTCGGGGTTGTTGGAAGGGAGATGAAGCAGTTTTATTTGGACAAAGCTATTTTGTTCCCGATTATGAATATGTGCCGTTTGGTTTGAATAAAGTGATTGCGTTGACTTACTAAAAAAAGGAAAAGATGAAAAAAGTTTTGCTTAAAAACAACAACTTAATATTGAATGTGGACGGAAAGGATATTGCGCCTATTGCGTATATGTCCTATCTTCCGTTTCGTGCAAATTATGAAACCTTTCGTAAGATAGGGTATGAATTGTTTAGTGCGAGTGTTTGCATGGGGGATAAGCCTATTAACGAGCTTTCGGGGATAAGACCTTTTGAAAAGCCTATCTGGAAAGCTCGTAAAGAATTTGATTTTTCCGTCGTAGATAAAGTTGTAGGGCAGGTTTTAGGAGATGAGCTCAAGGGTTATTTATTGCTTAGAATCAATGTAAATATGCCGTCTTGGTGGCGAGAAGAAAACCCTGATGATTTAGTAAGACTGAGCAATGGACAAGTTTTGATGCAGTCTTCTTTTTCTGAAAAATGGATAGCGGATGTAAAATATTTTTTTGCAAAATTAAAAACCCATATCGAAAATACAAAATATAAGGACAATATCATCGCTTGGCAGATAGCCGCAATGAATACGGAAGAATGGATTGCTCCGCTTGATGTAGATGGGGAACCTGATTTTTCGGTTTGTGCACAAAAAGCATTTTCTCGTTGGTGTGAAGAAAAATATAAAAATATATATGCGCTTAACATTGCGTGGGGAACAGAACTTATTGATTTTTCGGAAATTGAAATACCGTCCATAAAACGGCGTATGGAGCGAAATGAAACCGCAATGGTTGATGTCGCTCGGCATCGACAAACGATTGATTATTATCGTTGTTTTAATGAGTCCTACGCAAATGCGTTAGAACATTTATGTAAACATGTAAAGCAGATATATGAAAATGATATCTTCGTGGGAGTTTTTTACGGTTATATAGGTCAACTGGGCTGTTATTCTGGGCATTGTGCATTAAGTAAAATCTTGCATAGTGAAAATATAGATTTTTTTGCCTCGCCGTTTGGATATACGGAACTTAGACAAACTGCACGTGATTGGATTTATCATAGTGCAATGCAGTCGTGTGCGAATGCAGGGAAATTGTGGTTTTTAGAAGCGGACGTTCGTACTTTTCAAACGAAATCATTGTATGATACTATGCCAACCGTCGTAGATAAAAATAATGAAAGAATGTACGCCCCTATTTGGTTTGGACCGAAAACGGAAGAAGAGTCAATTTGGAATTTGATTCGTTCTTTTGGAAAGGTACTTACAAGCGGGAATGCTTTTTGGTGGTTTGATATGTGGGGCGGTTGGTATAATACGCCTAAAATGTTAGAGTTTATGAACGAAGCGCATCGGATATATTTGTCCGCATTGAAAAAACCTTTCAAAAAAGCCACCGAAGTTGCGGTCGTATTAGACGAAGATGCTTCGTATGGAATGAATACTCTTTATTATGGACAAACGTATGGCGAGCAACTTGTTTGTTTCGGTGATGCGGGAGTACCTTATGATTTATATTTAAAAGGTGATTTTTCTTTTGAAACCTTAAAAGAATATAAATGTGTATTTTATTTAGCCCCGCTTGAACTTACATCTAAAGATATAGAGATTATTAAGCGTTTGGACGAGCTTGGAATAACGGTTATTCTTACAGGGAGGGACTACGACGTTAACGGTAAACATATTTTTATTCCGAATAAAGCACTTGTAGAAAAAGAAATAAGAGAGTATTATAAAAGAGCGAACGTACATATTTATCTCGAAAAAACGGGCTTAATATTTGCAAATGGCGATTTTATAAGCATGACGGCGGCGGAAGACGGAGAATATACGTTGAGTATGCCAAAGGAATGTGTGTTGTGCGGGGTTTTTGAACACGAATACTATAGGACTCAACACAACCAGATAAAGATAGGATTTAGAAAAAATCAAAGCAAATTATTTGCAATTAAAAAGAGTGAAACATTATGAAATACTATATAGGTATAGATGGCGGGGGAACGAAAACAGAGTTTGTGTTAGCAGACGAGAACGGAAATGCACTAACCAGTCTACTCAAAGAAGGGTCAAATCCTAACGATAAAGGTATTGAAAGTTCGTATAACATATTGTTGAACGGGATACAAGAACTTTTGAAAGGGAAAGAAATATCTCCCCAAAACATATTTATTTTTGCTGGGATATCTGGCGCAGCAGTAGGAAACAACGCCAAAATTTTGAAAACGAAATTGTCAAAAGATTATCCAAATGTGGAAGTGGAAAGCGATCTTATGAATGCGTTAGAGATATGTTTATGCGGCGATGATGGTATTGCGGTAATCTGCGGTACAGGCATTAGCTCCGTAATAAGCGTAGGTGGCAAGAATAAAATTGTTGGTGGATACGGTTATTTGTTTGAAGACGGCGGAAGCGGTTATGCTTACGGACGGGACGCTATTAAAGCTGCTATACGTTATGAAGACGGGGTAGGAGAAAAAACGCTGTTATACGAATATTTAACAAAATCTTTGGGGAATGGTATTCGTGTGAGTTTAGGTAAGATTTTAACGAAAGGGAAATTTTTTGTGGCATCCTTTTGTCCTTTGGTTTTTAAGGGATATGATAAGGGTGATGAGATTTGCCGTCAAATCATTCGAACGAATTTGCAACACACGGCTTCATTGGTTGAGGATGCATTATCTGTTTATCTTCAAGAAAAACCCAAGATAGCGTTTATGGGCGGGGTTAGTAAAGCACGAGCGTTTAGGGATTTTATAAAAGAAAAATTTAAGCACTATGAGATATATTTTAATGAAGAAAAACCCGTAATGGGAGCAGTACGTAAAGCGATAAAAGGAGAAAAAAATGTTAAAGACGGAAATGCGAAATCCAAAAACGACACACATTGACAAAATGGATACGTTGTCTATGCTCAAAATTATCAACGAAGAAAATATGAATTCCGTGAAAGCCGTAGAGGCGGAATTGGAGAATATCGCAAAAGCTGTAGATATTATTTCTAATCGTTTTGCAAAAGGCGGCAGATTGTTTTATATTGGGGCAGGAACTTCGGGGCGAATAGGGGTTTTAGATGCTTCCGAGTGTCCGCCGACGTATGGCGTGTCGGATAATATGGTTATCGGAATTATCGCAGGCGGAGATAAATGTTTAAGAAGTGCAAGCGAAAACGCTGAAGATATTGGTGAATGTGGCGTGGAAGATTTGGCAAAGTATAACATTACGGCCAATGATGTAGTGGTTGGTATTTCAGTGGCAGGTGGTGCGCAATACGTCCTTGCTGCACTTGATTATGCAAAAAATCAAGGAGCAATCACAGTAGGGCTTACTTCAAATGGAGGCAGCTTGCTTGCTCAACAATCGGATATTGCTATTTGTCCCGATACTGGGGCGGAAGTAATTACTGGTTCTTCACGAATGAAAGGTGGAAATGCGCAAAAATTCGTGTTAAATATGCTTTCTACTTGCGCGATGATAAAAAATGGATACGTATATGAAAATCTGATGATTAACTTGAGACCGTCTAATATTAAATTAAAAAATAGAATGGTAAGGATTGTCCAAGATATATTAGGCTGTGATGAGATTTTGGCAGAACAGTTGCTTAACGAAAGCGAATGGGATATTAAAAAGGCGTTAAAACAAATTAAAAAATAAAAACGAGGATAGGATATGATTTTTGATATAAAAGACTATGGGGCTATTCCAGATGGTAAGACTTTGAATACGCGGGCAATACAAAAAGCGATTGACGATTGTGAAAAACACGGCGGGGGCAGGGTTTTGATTGAAGGAGGCAAGTTTTTAAGCGGCTCGATTGAACTGAAAAGTAATACTGAACTGTATCTTGCCGCAAATGCAGTGTTGATTGGCTCAGAGGATTGTAAAGATTATCCCGAAAGGTCAAACGTAAAACACGTAAAAACCAAATGGTTGCCTCGTGCAAAAAATGCAAGTTTTATTTTTGCGGACGAATGTGAAAATATTTCAATTTGTGGCTTGGGTAAAATAGATTGTAATGGTGATAAGTTCGTTTACAAGTATCGCGATACTTATTGGAAATATTGCCGTCGCGATGCGGCAACGCCACCGCGCGCTGTGTTTTTTACGGGGTGTAAGAACGTAAAGGTTGAGGATATTACGTTGGAAAATCTTCCCGCAGGATGGGGGTATTGGATTCATGACTGTGACGTTGTGACGATTGATAGAGCCAAAATCTTTGCCAACGTAGATTACCCGAACAACGACGGTATTCATATAAATTGTTCTCGCAGCGTGACGGTATCGAATTGTAATATCGTTTGCGGGGACGATTGTATTGTCGTACGGGCAAATAGCGTTTCCTTGAAAGAAAATAAGGTTTGCGAAAAAGTTTGCGTGACGAACTGTAATTTAACCAGTTATTCAGGTGGGATTCGTATCGGTTGGTGTAAAGACGGGGTAATTAGAAATTGTGTATTTTCTAACTTGGTAATGACGGATACGACTGTCGGCATTAGCATTTTGTTGCCCTATTTACGCCGAGAAGCACCGGAAAATATGACGGACGTGGGCAGGGAAGAAACTTTAATTGAAAATTTGTCGTTTAATAACATTATTATGAACCGTATATGTTCTAATTCGATATTGATTGACGTGGCTTATTCTCCCGAAATGCCGATTACAGGGATACGTAATTTGTATTTTTCTAATATTCACGCGAGCGGTTGCGAATTCCCTACGTTGTTGGGACGCTCGGATAATTATTTGAAGAATATTTGTTTTAGCGATTGTACTTTTGAAATAACAGATGGCTCGGAATTTCCAAATCGTTTCGCACACGGAGCGACGAGCCATAACGACGGGCAATATCACGCGCCGAGAGTTCGTTATGTGGAGAATATAAAGTTTAACAATACCGAATTTAAGGTGAATTAAGGTTAAATAAAATGCATATAGAAAAGAATTTTGAATGGAAGGGAAATCAAATTCCTTATACTATTGATTATCCCCAAGAGTATGTGCAAGGTAAAAAATATCCGATTATTATATATTTACACGGTTATGGGTTTGTGAATAGCGATATAGAAGGCTTAAAAGCCCGTTGCCCGTTGCAACGTGCCCGTATTCCCGATAATATGCCGTTCATCTTGATAGCTCCGCATTGTGATAAAACGAGCTGGCTGCTTGAATTTGAAACGCTTTGCGCTTTTATGGATTATATTTATCAAAGCGATTTTTGCGATCAAAGCCGCATTTATCTTACGGGAAGCAGTATGGGCGGATATACGGCTTGGATGGTATTGATGGCAAGAAAAGAATTGTTTTCCGCTGCCGTAATTTGTTGCGGCGGTGGACAATACTGGGCAAATTTTGAATATAAGGATTTACCTATTCGCTTGGTACACGGCGCGTTAGATACGACGGTATTACCGAGTGAAAGTGAAATTATGGCGGAGCGTATTAACGCAATCGGCGGAAAGGTGGAACTGACTGTACACGAACATTTGGCGCACGACGTATGGACGGTTACGTTTACCGATTCAAAAACGTATGAATGGTTATTAGCGCATAGAAAGGAGAGCAAACAATGAAAATTACCGATATAAAGACGTTTGTCGTAGATTGTTTTAGAACGAACTGGGTATTCGTTAAAGTATATACCGATGAAGGAATTACTGGCGTTGGCGAAGGTACGCTTGAATATAAAGAAAAAGCGCTTGTGGGTGCGGTTGAGCATATTAAAAATTATCTCGTGGGCAAAGACCCTCGCCAAATAGAAAAGCATTATCACGATATATATCGCGATGCTTACTGGCGTGGCGGTGCGGTGCTTATGAGTGCACTTTCCGCCGTAGAAATGGCGCTTTGGGATATTTTGGGGAAATCTCTTGGCGTGCCTGTATATCAGCTTTTGGGTGGAAAAGTCAACGACGATTGCCGAATTTACATAAACGGTTGGTTTGCAGGAGCAAAAACGCCCGAAGAGTTTGGGGCAAAAGCCAAAGAAGCCGTGAAAAAGGGCGTGACGGCAATGAAGTGGGACCCGTTTGGAAAGAACTACTTGCAAATTTCCAACAAGGATTTAGATACTGCTCTTAAATGTATTCAAGCGGTAAGAGAGGCGGTAGGGAACGAAGTGGATTTGCTTATCGAAGCTCACGGCAGATTTGACGTACCGACGGGGATAAAAATCGCACAGGAAGTAGCGCAATTTAAGCCGATGTTCTTGGAGGAACCCGTACCGCCGAATAATTTAGAAGCGTTAAAAGCCGTTCGGGATAAGTCGCCTGTAGCCATTTCCGCAGGGGAAAGGTTATATACTCGGTTTGATTATAACGAGCTTTTCAGACTTCGTGCGGCAGATTATATTCAACCCGACATATCGCATGCAGGTGGTATTATGGAGTTAAAGAAACTCGCAGCGATTGCCGAAGCGAATTATATTCCGTTTGCACCGCATAATCCAAGCGGACCTATCGCCAATGCGGCGACGATGCAGATTGCGGCGTGCTGTCCGAATTTCTGTATTTTGGAAATTATGTATTCGGACGTGGACTACCGTAAATTTATCACCAACGAAAATTTGGAATACAAGGGCGGCAGAATAAAAATCGGGGATAAGCCAGGACTTGGTATCGAACTTAATGAGGAAGAGTGTTTGAAACATCCTTATGTGGAACATAATTTGCGACATTACACGGGCGCGCTGACGGATATTCGTCCACCCAAAACGGAGTTTTATTTTTAAGAGGTATTATTATGACAAAAAACGTATTGATAACGGGTGCGTGTAAGAATACGGGGTACGGTATTGCAGAAAAGTTTGCGGAAAACGGATATAACGTTTTTATTACGAGCAGAAAAGAAGAAGAGTCGATAGAAGCAAGTAAAAGACTTTCGGCAAAATATAAGCAGGCAGAAATATTCCCCCTTGCATTGGATGATTCTATGGAAGAAAGTGCGATAGCAGAGGTATTTGAAAAAATAGAAAAAAGCGGTTATCCCTTGTCCTGTATCGTTTTGAATGCTGCAAATCTTGGCTTGGATCAAGAATTTTACACTATGTCGATTGAACAATTGCAAGCAGTTTTTAATACGAATGTTTTTTGGAATTTTGTTTTGGTAAGAGAAGCGACCAAACAAATGAAAAAGCTCGGCGGTGGTTCGGTGGTATTTATTACGAGCAATACGGCGTATCGTGTAATTCCCAACCGTCTTGCGTATGAAAGCACGAAAGGTGCGTTGCTTTCCATGTCAAGGGCGATAGCTTTGGATCTCGGGAAATACGGGATAAGAAGTAATTGCGTATTACCGGGAATGATAAAAACGGATAGGTGGGATGCAAACATCGGTGGCCAAAGAGATAGTCTGACGGCGAAAACACCTATCGGTGACATAGCGGATTTTGATGATATTGCAAATGCCACCTATTATTTCGGCAGTGATTTATCAAAAAACACTACGGGTGCAGAATTAGTAGTTGATGGCGGGAATATGATTCGTTTGACTCCCGAATTATAAGAGGAAAGAAAATGAAAATTACTTGGCTCGGACAAGCTGGATTATTATTTGAAACGGAAGGCAAAAAGATTTTAATTGACCCGTATTTGTCGAATAGCGTTGCAAAAATCGAGCCGCAAAATTACCGCCGTATACCCGTAGACGAAAAATTTTTGCAAATCAAGCCCGATATTATTGTTTTGACGCATAACCACCTCGACCACACCGACCCCGAAACGCTTTGCCATTACTTGAATGAAAATAGCGAAATTACGGTATTGGCATCTAAAAACGCATGGAATGAAGCGAGAAAATTCGGTGGTGCGAAGAATAAGTACATAATGTTCAACTGTGGAACGATGTGGACGGAAAAAGAGATCGTGTTTCGTGCGGTACACGCTGAACATTCTGACGATTTTTCAATTGGTGTGATTTTGACGATAAATTGCAAAAATTATTATTATACAGGCGACACGCTTTACAATGAAAGTGTGTTTGCGAGTTTGCCAAAGGAAGAAATTGAAATGTTGTTCTTGCCTGTAAACGGCAAAGGAAATAATATGAATTTTACCGACGCAAGAAAATTGGCGGAACGCATAAATGCGAAAAATAATATTCCTATCCATATAGGGCTATTTGATGATTTAAGAGGGGAAGATATTAAATTGCCTAATAAGAAGGCTTTAAGGATTTATGAGAGTTTTAAAATTTAACGACAAAGAGAGATGTTTATAATGCAAGAATGTATTTTTCCAAAAAGAATAGATGTATGTTCTCATACAGTATATGAGAATTTATTAAAAAAACAACCATTGCAAATTGGGTTGAGCGAGAAGTATATTACGTCCTTTAAGAAAAATGATTTTATCGTTTTAGATTACGGCAAAGAAATGAGTGGCTCTATTCGAATTTTGACATATACTGCGAAAAATATTTCAGTACGTATACGCTTTGGCGAGAGTTTAACTGAATGTTGCGCGGAATTGGGCGGTAAGCAAAATGCGACGAATAATCATTCGTTAAGGGATTTTACGGTAAAATTACAAGATTACTCGGATATGACTTTTTGTAATACGGGTTTTAGATTTGTAAGAATTGACTTTTCAGGGGCAGCGCAGATTAAAAGCATAGTTGCACAGAATAGTATCTTGAATAAAAAATCGTTATTCGTTTATAATGGAGAAGATGAACATATAAAAAAAATTTTTTTAACGGCAAAACGCACAATAGATTTGTGTGCGGCTGGTAAATATCTTTGGGATGGGATTAAACGAGATAGGCTTGTATGGATTGGGGACATACATCCTGAAATGCTTGCGCTAACGGCATTATATGGGCGTATGAAAATTATTGAAAGATCGTTGGAATTCGTCAAAGAACAAACGCCGCTTCCTGAATGGATGAATTGGTATCCTATGTATTCTATGTGGTGGATAATCATTGTTGCTGATTATTTTACAATTACAGGGGCAGAGGATTTCACTGTTAGACAAATAGAGTACATTAGCGGTTTAATGGACTTGATGTTGAATTATGTTACAGAAGAAGGCGAAACAAATTATCCGTTGAATTTTGTTGATTGGCCCACGCACGAAACCGATGATGAAATACAAGGCGTAAGAGCAATAAATATTATTGCTACAAAAAAAGCAATACAACTGTTAAGTCGTTTTGGCGAAAGCTGCGAAAATGCGGAAAAATTGTTGACAAGACTTATGAAAAAGGATATCAAAGTTCAAGAGAGTAAGTCGGTTTTAGGCTTAAAGTATTTTGCCGTTGGACTTAATAAGGAAGATAAACAAAAATTAATCGCTGGTGGGGCAAAGGGGCTAACAACCTTTATGGGCTATTATATTCTCAAGGCGGTTGCATCTTTTAATAAAGGGAAAGCAATAGAAATAATGAAGGCATATTATGGTGGGATGATTGAAAAAGGAGCAACTACGTTTTGGGAAGATTTTGATATAGATTGGCTGCAAAATTCTTGTCGAATAGATGAAATGCCAAAAGTTGGACAAAAAGATATTCATGGTGATTTTGGGGCATATTGTTATAAAGGTTTTCGGCATAGCTTGTGTCATGGTTGGTCTGCTGGTATTATTGCGTTTATAAAAGACGAATGCTGTTTTCAATTACCTATAAATAGTTGATTTAAAAATCGATTCATGCTATAAAAGATTCAATTTAAATGAACAGATAGTTTGCTATAATATGAACTATGTCTACATAAGTTCCGCCAAATAAAAAAAACGAGGTTTGACGGGACTATATAGGCACGCCTAATCCCCGCTTCCCGTTTTTTGCGAGAAGGAGGGGATATTTTTATGCGATGGACAAATAACTTCGCTTTGTTGCTCATCACGAGCGACGATTATGATACAACTTAATAACTGAAGCCTGTGCTGTCGGGCATATCTATGAAGACGTATCTCCGCCTACCAAGGGGCAAAACAGTCTTAATAGTGAACTGACAGTACATATTAAACCTGAACAGTATAATTGCGCGCTTATTTTGCAATGCGAATCATTGCAGAATGGGCGCGTTTTTCTTTTGCCTTGCGAAAAATGTAGAAATATATCGATACGTGCGCCTCCTGTTGGGATTTTGAAATTTTAAGATTTTCAAAATTCAAGACAGGAGGATAAAAACTTGAAAAAAATATTTTACATATTGGATGGTAATGGCGAATTTTTATCGGAAGACGGTAAAAAACGGTATAGAGCATTAACGGGACAAGCTCTCTATCAATATTTACGAACCGAAGAAGGTAAGAAAAAGTTTTTTGACGTATGGCAAGACGACGACCGTGCTGTAATGGTTGGAGTGGAAGTTCCGTCAGAAAAGATTAAGATTTATGCCGCTGAGCAACGACGAAGACGATACATAAAAGACGTAATGAAGGAATTGGACATCAGCATCACTTCGTTGGAAAGTATTGTGGAGAATAATGATAATCGTCTAAATGGCGAGGAAGCTCTTGCAAGTTTTGATATAGAACTTGAAGACGAAATTATTCGAAAAATTACGATAGAGGAAGTGCGTCATGCTATTCGTTTATTGCCGCTAGATGAACAAAAGCTCATAAAAGAAATATTTGTTTGCGGAAAAACTGAAAGAGAACTTTCTAAAAAATATGGGGTTTCGCAAGTGGCAATACATAAACGAAAAAATCGAATTTTTCAAAAAATAAAAAAATTTTTTGATAAAAATTAAAAATTAAGGTTATCAAACCCCTCACTTTTTGCTCAATCCAAAGTGAGGGGTAATTTATTGCCTCTGACAACGGAATAAACTGCGCACCTTTTACGTTCCTTCTGTTGTCCGCGAAATGGACAAGCCAAATGGTGAAACTTCGGTTAGAATCAAGCGTTACGGCAGCACCCGTACCGTAGGCGACGAAAGGCAGAAGGTATAATGATACTTACGTCCAGTCACAGGTCGAGTGGTATAGAGTCCACCGCAACCAATGAGGGCGTTCGGGTGAGAACCACGCGAAGGTGAGATTCCTATGAGGGGCAAATGCATGCCCGGAAGACTGCGTACCCACGTTCAGGGATGTGAAGGACAAATGTGAACGAAAAAGAAAACGATTGATACAAAGAAAGCGGTCGTTTGTATAAGCGACCGCTTTTGCTTACTTAAGGATTAAGAAGGAGGACAATAGAATGTCAACGAAGAATCAAACGAAACCAAAACAGCAAGAAAAGAAACCCGAACCCAAGAAAACGCAAACGCCGAAGATTAACGCAAGAATCGACTCCCTGGTCGATTACGAAGGTAGTAAGACGAAAGCGTTTGCAAGCGTGAATATCGGTGACGCGTTCGCAATTCACGGCATTAAAATCATCGAAGGTGAGAAGGGCTTGTTTGTTTCCATGCCACAAAGGAAAGACGGGGAAGACTACAAAGACGTTTTCCATCCGATTACGGCGGAAGCGAGAGAAGAATTGAACAAGCAAATCATGGACGCTTATGAGCAGAAGTTGGAAGAAGAGCAGGGCGAGCAGTTGGATGAAGGCGAAACGCAAGAGCCTGTTACGCAAACAATGTAATCAAATCAAAAAGGCGGTCGTTGTAAAACGGTCGCCTTTTTTACTTAACGGAGGCAATTATGAAAGATATAAAACGAAGTGAAATATATTATGCGGATTTGAATCCCGTGAAAGGAAGCGAGCAGGGCGGTGTACGTCCTGTTTTAATTTTGCAAAACGATAAAGGGAATCAGCACTCACCAACGACAATCGTGGCAGCGATTACGAGTCAGCTTACAAAAGCAAAATTGCCCACGCACGTACCTATTCAAACGGAAGGCTTAAAAAAAGATTCCATTATCTTACTTGAACAAATACGGGTGATTGATAAAATCCGCATTTCCGAGTTTGTCGGTGTAGCGGATAAGCACACTATGGTGGAAGTGGATAGAGCAATTGTTATCAGCTTGGGGGTGAAACGATGACGGACAAGAATAACGCCGCTTTTTATTATAGCGTGAATATGTTGCGAGCTTTGCTTGCAATGAAGTTAATCACGGAAGAAGAATGTAAAAAAATTATAGCGTTAAGCGCCGAACACTACGGGGTGGAGATATAACGGCAATAATAAGGGGTGTGGATTATGTCTACGTTCGCTATAATCGGCGCCCTGTTTTTGTATAAAAGGTAGAAAAGTAAAAAGTGATAAAAAAGATAACGGTATTTGCTGGATATGTCTCGAACTCATATGGTATTGTTGTGGCGTAAAACAAAAAACAGTGAAAAAATATCGCAAAAAGGAGAAAAAATGAGAATTACGGAAATTACCCCTGTAATTAAAAATCAAAACAAAAAAATACGTCTTGCTCCGTATTGTAGGGTATCAAGCGATTCCAAAGACCAACTTCATTCCTTTGCGGCACAAATACGTTACTATAGTGAATACGAAAAGAAACACCCTGAATATATACTTGTAGACATTTATGCGGACGAAGGTATTACGGGAACGGAGATGGAAAAGCGTGATGAACTACTTCGGCTTATTCGAGATTGCAAAAAAGGCTTGATAGACCGAATTATTACAAAAACCGTCGCGCGTTTTGCGAGAAATCTTGAAGAATTGCTTGAAATAACACGATTGCTTAAAAGCCTTGGCGTTAGCGTGTATTTTGAGGAACAAGGCATAGATACGGAAAAATTGAATATGGAACTACTCGTAACATTCCCCGGTATGGCAGCACAACAAGAAAGTGAAAACATATCGGGGAATATGCGTTTAAGTTACAAAGCGCGTATGGAAATGGGGGAATTTAATTGTACTTGCCCTGCATATGGTTTTGAACTAATAAATGGCGAGATGGTTATAAACGAAAGCGAAGCAATGGTCATACGCCGTATTTTTGATCTATATCTACAGGGCATGGGTTTACAGAACATAGCAAGGCTATTAAACGAAGAAAAAATTCCAAGAAGGTATGGAAAAACTGAGTGGCAACATAGGACAATTCGGTATATCCTTACAAATGAAAGATATAAAGGCGACGCAATTTTACAAAAAAGGTTTACGACCGAAACATTACCGTTTCGACGAGTAATAAATCAAGGACAATATCCCCTATACCATATTGAGAACAGCAATCCTGCAATAGTCGATAAAGAAATATTCGATAAAGTGCAGGAGCTACTGAAATCAAGGCAGAACGAGCCGTGCAAAAGAGTACAATATACCTTGTCGAGGAAATTAAGGTGTCCCGAATGCGGAAAACCATTCCGTAGAATGCAAACGGCGGGCAAAGTTTACTGGTATTGTATGAAAGCTGCATCGGGAGCATCTAATTGCCAAAGTAGACGAGTGAGAGAAGATATGGTGTATGATGCATTTACGAGGCTTGTATATAAATTGAAGATTCATCAAAAAGAAATTATCAGTCCGTTCGTTCAGTTAAGCGAGTCTTTGCAAATGAGAACGAGTGAAAACCAAGAACGGATAGGACAAATCGACAAGGAAATAGCGAATCTTAGCGCGAAAAATCTTGTTATTACAAGATTGCATACAAGCGGGGTGCTTAATTCGGTTGAGTATTCCACGCAGTCGTCGGAAATTAGTAATCGGATCGCTGCACTACGAGTAGAACGTAGAAAAAAGATGAACGAGGACGGGGACGAGGATTTGGATGACTTAAAAGAATTCGACCAAATTATAGACGAATATCAATTAGCAAGCCACTTTGACGGAGAGTTATTCGAGCAAATTGTAAAAGGAATTATCGTGGACAGTTCTAAACAGATAACGTTCCGCTTGATGGGCGGTTTGCAATTGACTGAAATAATCAATGAAAAAGGAAGGTGTAAAAGTAAATGAAAGTACGAAGTATTCCGTACGGCTATCAATACGTAAATGGTGGCATTGTCCTACATCCGCAAGAGAGCGTAATTGTGAAAGAAATATGTCAATCGTATCTTGCGGGAGAGTCGTTATTGAATATAGCCAAATCCTTAAATGAGCGATTCATCGAATACATGGTAGGGGTTGTTGGCTGGAATAAAGCACGAATCAGACGAATTATTGAGGACGAGAGATATTGCGGCGAAGGGGCTTATCCTGTAATAATAGACAAAAACTTGCAGATAAAAATGCGAGAAATAAAAAGTGGGAAGAATAATCAAAAAGAGGTGGATAGAAAATCGGATATTTTTCAGCTCGGTGTTCCGGTGCTCTGCCCAATATGCAATCAAAAAATGCACCGTAGGTGTAATAACTCGCAGAGAGCAAAAGACAGGTGGGCGTGTACAAGTTTAGATTGCAAAGAAATGATAATCAAGGCAGATGGGGAGATGATTGAAGGTCTCACCGAATTGTTAAATATGGTAATCGCAAACCCTGATATAATAAACATACCGTCAATAAAGGAGTATACGCCAAGTATAGAGGTTCAACGCCTTCATAATGAAATTACGAGATTACTCAACGGGCTAAAAATCAACAAGGAAGAAGTTCAAGAAAAGATGCGGGAGTACATTTCACTAAAGTATAAAGAAATGGATTCGTCGGTAAGCACGGCGCAACGATTGAAAGATATATTTTTAGAGAGTTCGCCGTTGGACAAGTTTTCAATTGATTTATTTACGCAAACAGTAATAAGCGTAATACTTTACAAGGATAAAAGCGTTGGCATTATATTCACTAATAATCAAATAATAAAAAAGGAGTTGTAAAATGAACATAAGTGAAAAGTCGTCTCCGAGGAGAGTGGTGCGGATTATACCGCCTACGATTAACGTACAAGAATCTGTTAAGGAAAAATACCGACAAACCCGAGTGGTGGCTTATTGCCGAGTGTCGACTATGCAAGAAGAACAACTTAACAGCTATGAAGTGCAGCAAAGATACTATAAAGAAAGGATAAACAGAGAACCCGATTGGACGCTTGTAAAGATTTTCGCCGATAAAGGTATTACGGGAACAAGCGTAAAAAATAGAGATGAATTCCATAAGATGATACGCCTATGCAAGCGCGGGAAAGTAGATATGATAATAACAAAATCGATAGCCCGCTTTGCGCGGAATACGCTTGACTGTCTTAAATACACAAGAATGTTGAAAAGAATAGGCGTTGACGTGTATTTTGAAGAACAAAATTTGCATAGCAAGCAACCTGGCGCTGAGTTTTATATCACAATATATGGTAGTATTGCACAAACAGAATCGGAAAATATCAGCGCAAACGTAAAGTGGGGAAAGGCGCAAAGTGCAAGGGAAGGGAAAGCTCCGTTCTTTTATAAGAAATTTCTCGGCTACAAAAAAGGCATCGATGGAAAACCTGTTATTGATGAAGAACAGGCGGATATAGTGAAATTTATCTATGATAGGTTCCTTGCGGGCGACAGCTTCAAAACAATAGCAAATCGCTTGGAAGAATTAAAGATTTTGAGTCCCGCAGGAAAAACGAAGTGGTCGTGTACGACCATTCAATCGATTCTCTCAAATGAAAAATATAAAGGTGACGTTATTATCAATAAAACATATATTGTAGATTGTATTTCAAAAGAAGTAAAGATAAATAATGGCGAAAGGGAGAAATATTATGTTGAGAATAATCATCCCGCAATCATCGACGCTGGAATGTTCGGGAGAGTACAAGAGGAACTTGCAAGGCGGGCGAGTAAACCAAAAGTTAAGCAGATAGGTACGAAAACTGAACAGGGGCGATACTCAAGTAAATACGCTTTAACAGAATTGCTTGTATGCGGAGAATGCAAAACACCGTATAGGCGATGCACGTGGACGATAAACGGGCAAAAGAAAATTGTGTGGAGATGTATTAACCGTCTTGACTTTGGAAAGAAGTATTGTCATAAATCACCGACGATAGAAGAAAGTGTACTGCACGAATCGATAATGGACGCCGTTATGAAAGTTGCTTGTCAAAATACGGATGTCCTTAGAACGCTGAAAATGCATATTGCGATGGGGCTTGAAACGGAAGAACAAGAAGATAAGGAGCTTGAAATTCAAATACGTATAACGGAAATTGAAACGGAATTCAATAAAATGTTGGAAGCCATATCTGTCGAAACAGTAGAAAACTTTGATGAAACAAAAGCGAAAGAGCTGTTAAACGAAAAAGAGAACTTGCAAAAACAACTTACTTTGATGGCAGACGTTAAGCAAAAGAGAGAAAGTGAAAAATCAAGACTCGATGAAATTTATACGGTTATCGACGGATTGAAAAATCATCCGCTTACCTATGATGACGAAATGATTCGACGGATACTCGAATGCGTTATAGTAGAAAGCAAAGAAAAAATCAAGGTAATATTCAAAGGCGGATTGGAAGTGGAATCTAATCTTAATAATTAAAGGTAGGAGAAAATAATAAAACGCCCTTTCAAAGCGAAAGGGCGTGAACTTTAAAACGATTACCATTTAAAATCACTTTCTTGGAATTTGCCGAAAAGATGATGGAGAAATTCATCTTCGTCATACTCATAATTATGTTGCCTTGCGTAAAGAAGTGCGTAGGAGGCAAATTTACTGTGCGTTAGAAAAGCGTGGTTGGTCTTTTCTTCGATTGTATTTGCACATTCGTGGTATTGCCGTCTTGCCAGAGCGTAATGCTTTTCTGCGTATTCGTTGTTGTCGAATAATTGTTCGGAACATAATAATTCATATGCGATGAGAGTAATTGCCGCTTTTCGGGCTTGCTTCAATGAGTTTTTATTTTTAATATTGTTGTCGAGTTTGACTAAATAATCGCACATTCCAGCAATATATCCGGAATCAGCAGGATCGTCCGGCTCTTTATCTTGAAAATAATGATAAAGGGCGGGGTAATTATCTCCAAGTAATGCTTTCAATGTTCCCCATATGTCGGCAATGAGCAGTTTTATACGCGCGGTATCTTGCAAAATTTCCGTTTCGCTGTAATTTGGCAAAGGAAGTGTTTCCTTGCGCGAAAGCCAATGGGTTTCATAATAGTTATTTGTCATATCGTCTAAAATAAACAAATAATATAAAGCCCAAGGATAGAAGATTTCAACCGAATAATAAGTATTAATAGAATCGCCATTATTTTCTTGGTGAACGTTGCGTTGTCCCTCGTATGCTTTACGAAGGTCGTGGCAAAGACCGTATATGTTATCACGCATCAATTGAAAATACCGTGTATAACTGGGCAACTCTTCTATTTTGTTTTTCGACTTTTTATCTTCTTCTTCACAATCAAGTACTATATTATTAATATAAAAATCCACATAGTTGGAAAGAGAATCGTACAGAGAATTCAAATCATTGTAATCACCTTTTATAAGGACGCCTAAATTATTGGGGGTATTCGTTAAAGTAATCATATATTATCCTCCTTTGAATGTTAGTTTTTTTCTTGTTTTTTAATATAATTGCGAACGCTGCGTTCGGAAATTTCAATTCCGCTTTCGTTGAGGGCTTTCGCAATTTGCGTACTTTTACTAAACAGAGAACGGGATTTTGGAATGGTCTCTAATAAATGTTCGATGCGGTGTTTGTATTTGTCGGTTTTCGAGTCAACGGTTTGCTGCCCAATCTCATCTCGATTATGTATAATTGCAATGCGAACGGTTCGCCTATCGCAATGATTTTCAAGAGCGATTTGTTGTAGACTTTTCCCGCTGTCGTATTCCCGTCTAAAGAAACACCTTTTTTCTTCAGGGATATCAGGTAATAGGATTTTGCGATGGTTAGGCCTGCGGTATGGAGTTGTCGCATTATCAATATAGGTATCTTTCATATTTATATTTTAACAAGAAACGGGGTGCGTGTCAAGTTTCTTAATGTACAAACATTTTTCCGTAAAATGACTTACAAAGAAAGATGGGGCGGTTTTCGATTATTTTTAATATACAATTTGAGTAGCCTAAGCAGTTGATTGACATTATATGGTAAATTGTGTATAATATAAAGGCATTAATTTGTTGCGAATAATACCTAAATAAGATTATTGGGTTTTGTATTAAGGATTTATGGGGAAATGTCACAGAATTTAAGATATGAAAAAACAGGAAACTCTTATGAATTGAGGCGAGAGCAATGGGGAGGAGAAAGGGCTTTTATAAGCGACTACCCCAATTTATTGGAAGAAGTTCAAAAATATACTTGGACATATAGCAATGGATATTTAAGATGTTTAAAGCTATCGATTTCCTTGCACCAATTTGTATTGGAGTTTCTTTACGGGAAGGAAAATTTATCTCGGCTTTTATCCGATGATTGTATTATTGAGCATTTAGATAATAATGGTCTGAATTGTTGTTATGATAATCTGCATATTTTAAGTGCTGATTATAATAAAGCAAAAGCTTTTACGATAGATAAAGCTGAAATCCCCGAAATACCAAGTTTTATTTTAGATGCATTCTATAGTCATGAAAGAAAATATTATCAATTACAAGTTACATTCAACGATAATTTGTTTTATTCAATTGACAAAGAAACAAAAGAATGTTTAGCAGTGGAAGCGTTTTATCTTCAATATGAAAATTTTGCAGATTTATTTTTAGATTGGCTGTATTTAATTAATTCAAAAGGCATAAATATCAAACCAGAAAAATTCCATCAAAACAAAATGATAATTACGCCTCGTCCAAAGTTGGAACTAACGCCTGAAGAAAAAGATGCGGTGATTATTCAAAGAGGTGACAAACTCTATTTAAGACTTGATACGAGTGGTGGACCTCGAACAGCGTTTATGTCGAAAACAACTTTTAAGGAAATAGAATGAAAGACCTGTTGATGTCCGAACTCCCATAAGCTTGGACATTAATAAGTCATTTTCCTTTTTTAGTGCTTTATTTGTAAAGGGCTTTTAGTGGAGATATCTGCGTTTTGCTTGGAGAGGGTCTACATCGTATGGGTTCATATCCTCAACCAAAAAATGCGAAATATCTTTTTTATAGCCAATTCGCAACGAAATGCACCCCTTGTGGGTGCGTTTTTTCGTTGGTGCGGATGAAGGTCGCGCGGAAGCCGTAAATTATTATGGGTTCACGCGAGGAATGAGAAACGAATAGGTAAAAAAGAAACGAACAGTTGGCGAATGACGACGCTTTGGCAAAGCCAAAATATTCATCCGCAGTTTTTAATAATACATTAAAATAAAAACAGGTTTTTAACGAAAAATATCGTCAAAATCCTGTTTTTTGGTTTCGCCTAATTTTTTTACGCAACCAAATCGTTAAAATTGTGCAAAACACAAAAAATACTTGCGTTTTATTTAAGAAAGTGATATACTGATAATGCTACACATTTTTAATAGCCTAAAATCAGGGCATACTGTTGGTAAAAACGTATGCTCTCACCTGGTTTTAGGAAAAATGTGTAGCAACATTGAGAGATGCGTTTTTCGTGCGTCTCTTTATGAGGCGCATTTTTTATTTATCATTGGAGGGTTTTATGCAAAAGAAAAAATTTTGGCTGTGGTTACTGTCTATTTTTATGCTTGCGTTAAGCATTTTTTCTCTAACGGCTTGCAAGGGGGATGATATGCTCTATCTTGGCACGTATAAGGGCGGAAGGGATACATTAATTATAACAAAAGAATACGTAAACATAAACGGAGAAAACTATACATATAAGATTATTGATGATAAGATTCGCATAGAAGGTTCCAGTTCTGATTTAATTTTTCACAACAATTACCAAGTCCTTTCTTTTGAATTTCTCGCTGAATTTGATAGCGGTAGTATTACGGAAAGAAATCAATATTTTAACGCAACTTTATATAATTATGGAAATGGAGGCATTCTGGAATTTTATACTTTCAAAAGCGACGGAACTGCATTATATGTAAATACGTCGGATAGGACAAAAGATAAATCGGCAACTTACCGCATAAAAGACGGGGTTATTGAGATTACGTTTATGGAGATTGTTACGTTCCAAACAAGCAAAACGTACTGGTATGTAACAGAAAACGGACAAATCTATTATGACGTCTATATAAAAGACGTGGACACCTATTTTAATGATTATGGGAATAATGATGATAACAATGAAAATGGTTCTACGCAAACGCCAGCTATTGAATTTTACGAAGTAACATTTGATTACGGCTATGAACAAAAAGAGGTGGCTGTTAATATTCAAGAGGGCGGTTCTGTTCAATTAAAAAAGCCCGAAAGAGAGGGATATACCTTTAATGGGTGGTCAATTAACGGCGAAACAAAAAATAGCGGGGACATCATAACGGTCACGCAAAATATTACGGCATACGCGCAATGGACGGAAAATAGGTATACGATAACGTACAACTTAAACGGTGGGCAGATGCCACACGACGGCGTGATGTATGAGTATGCTATTTATAACTTACCCTATCATTTGCCTATTCCCCAAGGCACGAATACGCAAAGCTTTGTCAAATGGACGACGGACGAAGCAGGAAAAAATGAAATAAAAACCATAACTGAACTTGGCAATTATACGCTATACGCTCACTATGAGGATTCGGCAAAATGTTTGACTTATAAATACAGCGAAGAATTACAAGGATATGAAGTAATTGATTATACGGGTAATGCAAAGGAAGTAAAAATCCCTTCTACGTATAAAGGTGTTACTGTAAAAGGTATCGGCAATTCTGCGTTCAGTGATTGCACCAGCTTAACGAGCGTGGAAATTCCCGATAGCGTAACTTCGATTGGAGCTTCTGCGTTCTCTAATTGCCATAACTTAACGAGTATAGAAATCCCCGATAGCGTAACTTCGATTGATGGGTGTGCGTTCTCTTACTGCACTAGCTTAACGAGCATAGAAATCCCTGACAGCGTAACTTTGATTGGTGGGGATGCGTTCAGTCATTGCACCAGCTTAACGAGCGTGGAAATTCCCGATAGCGTAACTTCGATTGGCAATTCTGCGTTTTTAGGTTGTAGTAGTTTAACGAACGTGGAAATTCCCGATAGCGTAACTTCGATTGGCAATTCTGCGTTCAGTGGTTGTAGTAGTTTAACGAGCATAGAAATCCCTGACAGCGTAAGGGAAATTTATGCAGATGCGTTTCATAGTTGTTTGGCGTTGAAAACGATAATAATTGATTCTTCGGACGTTGTAAACGTTTCATTTATAGGTGACATTATTACATACGCAACGGACGTATATATTCGGGCGGATATAACGATTACGGTGGGTATTTACAACGTGTTATATAACAATTTAGGGAAAGACACAATTAACGGCGTGGAATATTATCATTATCAAATTAAAGGAGAGTAAACAAATGAAAATTATTTCGTTATGGGGTAAACACGACAGCGGAAAAACGACTACGATGAAATTTTTGCGTGATGTTTTATTAAAACGTGGGGCAAAAGAAACAAAAATCGTAGACGAATATGATTTTATTTCCGTTTTTGATTTTCAAGATAAAAAAGTCGGTGTAATTTCAGGTGGCGATACAAAAGATATTTTGACGGGCAATTTCGGTAAATTGCCGAATGATTGCGACGTTGTTATTTGTCCGTCGAGAACGAAAGGGGAAACGGTGCATTATTTGGAAGAATTTGTGTTTAATCCAGAGGATTTGATTTGGGTCAAAAAAGCTGAAATTAGAAATAATGGAAAATATTCCGTTGAAAAGGAAGAGAATATTATAAACTTGATACAAGCCGAGATATTATTTGAAGAGTTGAAATTACAACTTTAATATTGTTGAACCCATTTTTTAGGGCGTTTGAACCCATTGTCGAAGAAAGTGAACCCATAGTGCAAAAATTTTTGAACCCATTTTGAAATTGTATCAAAATTGGTTATCTTACACAACGAAATGCACCCCTTTGCGGGTGCGTTTTTTCGTTGGTGCGGATGAAGGTCGCGCGGAGGTTGTAAATTATTATGGTGTGGAATGTCGTGGTTGCGATAATCGCAAACGAGTGCAGGGTTGCTCGTATTGGACGACGAAAATAGTTGACTATTTCTTTCAAAAATGATACAATATAAGAAAGACGGGGTATTTATATGGAAATGGTTTTACTTACTGCGCTCGGCGTAGGCGGGGCGACGGTCATAGGCGCGTTGATTGGGTTTATTTTCAAAAATATTACGCATAAGTTTTCCGATATCGTGTTATCGTTCGCGGCGGGCGTTATGCTTGCGGCGGCGGTGCTCGGTTTAATTCTTCCTTCCCTCGATTACGGCGGGAAATGGGGACTTCTTATCGCGATTGCAGGAATCTTTGCGGGCGCGCTTTGTCTAAATCTTATCGACAAGCTCGTACCGCATTTGCATAAACTTATGGGTGCGGAAACGGAAGAACACGGGAACGGGAATTTGAACAAAGTTTTGCTGTTCGTGCTTGCTATCGGTATCCACAACCTTCCCGAAGGGATCGCCGCGGGCGTAGGGTTTGGTTCGGGCGACACGGCGCAAGCGCTCGTGATTGCGGGCGGTATCGCCTTGCAAAATATCCCCGAGGGCATGGTGATTATCGGTCCTATGCTGGCGGCGGGGGTATCGAAAAAGAAGACTTTCATAAGCGCGCTCGTTACGGGGCTCGTGGAAGTAGTCGGCACTTTGATCGGCTATTTCGCCGTCAAAATCGCTTCCGTGATTTTGCCGTTCGCGCTTGCCTTTGCAGGCGGTACGATGCTGTACGTAATCAGCGACGAAATGATTCCCGAAACGCACGCGCACGGCAGTCAACGGGGCGCGACGTACGCGCTTTTAGCGGGTTTTTGCTTAATGCTCGTCATGGATATATTGCTTGGATAAAACAAAGCGGATGCAACCTTGCATCCGCTTTATCTCATACCTGCCCCGCTGATTTTTGATAAGGAGGTAAACTTATTTCTTTTGAAATTCTTTTCCCGTGATAAGAAAATCGATGGAAACGTTAAAATATTGAGAAAGTAAAACCAACATGGAAATATCGGGGCTTCTTTTTCCGTTTTCGTAATGAGATAGTGCTTCCCTACTAATACATAAATCCATTGCAACCTTTAATTGGTTGTAATTTTTTTGTTTTCGAATCATTTTTAATCCTATCATTTTCATAAAAAACACCTCAAAAAAATTTGCAAATCGCCGTTAAAACTCTTGACATAATTGTAACATAATGTTACAATATAAAATGTAACAATCTGTAACATTTTACAAATGATTGTTTGGAATTAGTGCTTATGAGAAAAACAACAAAAGTAATCTGCGAAGAATCGCCAAACTTGAAAGAAGCGTACGCATCCTTGTTTACAACGCAAGACCTTGAAAAAATTTCTTTCGGGGAATTATACGATAGAATAGAAACTGCGTTAGAAGTAGAGTTGTGGGATATTGCAGGCGTATATTGCGACGAAATTTTTAGGAGGAATCCTAGGGACTCGTTTGTGTATTTATATCGGTTGATGATTGATTTGCGAGTGTATAAAACGAAAGAACTTATAAACTTGAATAATCCGTTTGAAGAAAATGAAAATTACCAGTTATTTTTAAGGTTTGCGGACGAGGAGACGAAAGCGGTAATCGTTTCTTATAACGAAGAAATAAAAAAGAGGCGTGAATACGCGAAAAAGGAAAAGGCGTATACGGAGGCGTGTATTCGCTATCAATACGCAACGACGGAAGCCGATTATAAGAACTTGACAAATGTATTTGAAAAGCTCGGCTCTTTTGAGCAAGCGACTTGGTATCGAGCGGAATGTTTACGAAAGGCGCAAAATATAAAAACGAGAAAAAGAATATGGAAAACGGTTAAATTATCCGTAGTGATTGCGATTATCGTTGGTATCGTATTGGCAATTTTCATTGGTAAGGAAGTTAAAAAGAATAAATACGCGGTTTCTAAAATTTCCGTTTCTATCATAGGAGAGGAAAAGAAATACAACCCAAACGAGTCGCCGTATATAAACGGTTGTTATTATATTTATTACGATTTTCAATTGGAAAACGGTACGGGCGTAGATGTTGATTATATGGAAGTAACTGTATACTTTTCGGATGTCGGTGGGAAAGTGCTTGGTAATATAAAGACGAGTTTTGGCGGATATTATTCTTCGTCGATGAATCTTTTATCTGGTGGGGTGCAAACATATGAGATTTATATATCAGAAAATCAACCCGAAAAGAATGAATTTTTCACAACCTTATACAATTTGAAGTTTTCTGACTTTGTAATAACTTATAAAATTACGAGCGTTTCTTTTAGCGACGGAGAAAACTATTTTAGTGATTAATATATTCTCATTACTTATTCCCGAAAGTAATGAAGGTATTAAAATATTAAAAGGAGGTTTATTTTTAATTATAGGGAACAAAAGAAAAAAATAAAAGGAGATTTATCATGAAAGACAATGAACAATTTAACAAATATTTGAAGGCGGCGAGACTGGCGCGAGAAGAAGATAATACCGAAGACGCTAAAAAATATTACGATTTGGTAAAAATGGAAGACCCTGACTGCGCGGAAGCAAAATTCTTCTACGCGTACTACACGATGATGGACGGAAAACAAGGTGAACTTTACAACTTGTTTACAAGATTTTCGGAGGTCGTTTGTCCTGCTGTAAAAGCAACGGCGCGTTCGGAAGAGAGCAATGAGGAAAAATTTGCGTTGTTAAAATCTATGCTCGCAAGCATTTTGCCTCTTCCTTTGTTTGTAAACCGCGTGTTGAATAACTTGAATAAGGGCACGAACGGCTTGTATAGTTCGGAAATCCGAAGCGCGGGGGTAAAAAGTATGGTAATGCTTTACGAGTTTGGCGACGAAGTGGAGAAAAATTTTGGCGAAAATGAAGTAATGCTAAAAGAAATTTCGGTAGAGGCTTGGAAGGCTGGCGTTGCTCGTCAGCAAATGTGGTATGGAATGGGCTTAGATAAAACTTTTCCTGAAAAATATACGGCTAAAATCCAAAAATTCGACTCTACCTATGTGTTGCCTAAGAAAGGTGGCTGTATTCAAGTGGTCAAATAATTGAAAAATTGAATAAAAAGCCCTTAGCGTGTATGCGTTAAGGGTTTTTGTTAAAAAGAGGTGCTGGCATGTTAGAAGATTGCAAAATTAATAAAAACGATATTACAAAGTTCGTTCAAGAAGAGGAAGTTGTGCGGGAATACGTTTTAACAAAGATCATGCAACGACCAAAGACGAATATATTTACTATAATTATTTTGATCTTAGGATATATTGTAACATCATTTTTACTTTCTTTTTTTGTTGTAAAATTATTTGCGGTGGAACGATTGAATTTTTTGATATATATAGGCGTATATATCGTTGTAGGGTTGATAAGTTCTAATTTTATTGCAATAAAAGCGGTGGAATGTTATCAACATTATGCAAAAGAGGAAACTCGTAGAAGATGTATGTGTAAGCCTACTTGTTCGGAATACGCTATTGCCGTATTAAAAAAACATTTTATCTTGATTGCATTGCGAAAGATAAAAGTAAGACTTTTTTCTACGTGCAAAAGCGGTAATTATAAAATCGATATGCCGTAAAGGATAAGTGGCTACGGCACGCCGTAGCCACTTTATCTCATACCTGCCCCGCTAATTTTTGATAAAACGCAAACCGCCGAGCGTTTTCTTCTTCCGCTTGGGCAAGCAATTCTTCCGCTAACTTAGGTTGGGAACGGAAGAGGGAAGCGAAACGGTTTTCGCCCGTCAAGAAGCTTTTCAAATCGAGTGAAGGGGCTTTGCTATCCAAAATAAAAGGGTTCTTGCCTTGCGCTTGCAACGCGGGGTTGAAACGGAATAAATTCCAATATCCGCTATCTACCGCCCGTTTTTCCTCGTTCATGCTCTCGCCCATGTTTACGCCGTGCGCGATACACGGCGAGTACGCGATAATCAGCGACGGACCGTCGTACGCTTCCGCTTCCGTCAACGCTTTGATAAGTTGATTTTTATCCGCGCCCATGGAAACCTGCGCGACGTAAACGTAGCCGTAGGTCATTGCCATAAGCGCGAGATTTTTCTTTTTCGTGCGTTTGCCCGCCGTGGCGAACCGCGCAACCGCGCCGAGGGGCGTCGCTTTCGACGATTGCCCGCCCGTATTGGAATATACCTCCGAATCGAGCACGAGCGCGTTGATATTCGCCCCGCTTGCCAAGGCGTGGTCGAGTCCGCCAAAACCGATATCGTACGCCCAACCGTCGCCACCGATCAACCAAACGGACGAATCTTTCGTATCCCTCGCCTCGCAGGCGAGCCGAAAACCAAGCCCAAACTCGGCGTTATCCTCAAATAGAGAGTTTGCCCAAGCAGGACCTTTGCCCTCGTCGTTCACCGTATACGGGCAGGTGGGGCAAGACCCGCCGTAAATCGAGGAACAACCCGTCGCGTTGGCGATAATCATTTTTTCGCCGAACAGCTGGGTGAGTAGCTTGATATACGGCGTTTCTCCGCATCCCGAACAGGCGTAGGAGAACTCGAAAAGCGGTTTGAAAAATTGACTGCCCTTGATGCTATCCCGTTTGAACGGCAATCCGCCCGCTTGCTTTTTCGCGCTCGCGTACGCCCAATTTTCCCCCTCGTTTGCAAATTCGTCCACGGGACGCATGACGAGGGCTTTTTCTTTCGCGGGGCAAGTGTTCGCACATACCCCGCAACCCATACAGTCGTGCAGGGAAACCTGCACGCGGAAGCCCTTTTCAGGGATTCCCACGGCGGGGATCGTCGCGAAAGCGGGCGGAACTTTCTCGTCTTTCTCCGTCAAAAACGGGCGTATACACGCGTGCGGACATACGAATGAGCATTGATTGCATTGAATACAGTTTTCGGGAATCCACTTGGGAAGATAAGGGGGCGCGCCGTGCTTTTCCAACCTCGTGGTTGCGGTGGGTACGCTCCCGTCTTCCTGAAAGGCGGATACGGGCAATTTATCCCCTCGCAAGGATAAAATCGGTTGAATAAAATTACGGAAATAATCGTCGTTTGGAAGCGTTACGCCAAAATCTTGTCTTTCGCCGTGAAGCGCGGTAACTTCGATTTTTCGTATCGCGCCCTCTACGAGGTCGATTGCTTTTAGGTTGCTTTCCACCACCCGTTCACCCTTGCGCGCAAACTTCTTGGCAAGTGCCGATTTCAAGCGTTCGACGGCTTTTTCATAGGGCATAATTTCGGGGTGTAAATAGAAAAACGCGGTTTGCATCACCGTGCCCGTTCTGCCCTTTAACCCTACTTTCGAGGCAATACCCGTCCCGTCGATTACGAACAGCTTTGCCTTTTTCTCTTGGAGCGTTTTAATAAACGAGGGGGGCAGGTATGCGTTGAGTTCGTCTATTTTCGTGTAGGGGGTATTGAGCAGGAACACGCCTCCTTCTTGCAATTTTTCAAGCATATCGTAACGGTTTAGATACGAGGGATTGTGACAGGCGATAAAACGGGCGTTTTGCACGAGATAGGCGGAGCGGACGGGCGTTTTGCTGATTCGCAAATGCGAAACGGTGACACCGCCCGATTTTCGAGAATCGTAGCAAAAATATCCCTGTACGAACAGCTCCGTTTCGTCACCGATCAGTTGAATGGAGTTTTTGTTCGCGCCCACCGTACCGTCCGAACCCAAACCGTAGAAAATGCAGGAAAGGGCGTCTTTTTTGGGAATAGAAAAAGGGGTTACGGGGAGAGATAGATTGGTTATATCGTCCAAGATCCCGACGGTGAAATGGTTTTTCGGCTCGTCGAGAAGTAAGTTTTCGAATACGGCGCGACAGTCGGCGGGGGTAAACTCCTTTTGCCCCAAACCGTACCGTCCGCCGACGGTAATTATTTTTTCTTTGCCGTTTTCTTTAAGCGCGGTGCATATATCAAGGTAAAGCGGTTCGCCGAGCGCGCCCGCCTCTTTCGTGCGGTCGAGGACGGCGATTTTTTCACAGGACGCGGGGAGCGCGTCGCAAAACGCCTTACCGTCGAACGGGCGGTAAAGGCGTACCTTTATCAAACCCGTTTTTTCCCCCGAGGCGTTTAACGCCTCCACCGTTTCCTCGGCGGTGGAGGCGGCGCTACCCATGACGACGAGTACGCGCGTCGCGTCCTCCGCGCCGAAATAGTCGAAGGCGCGGTACTTTCTCCCCGTCAACGCGCCGACCTTCTCCATGATTTCTTGCACGGTGCTTGGCAGGGCGAAATATCGCGCGTTGGCGGTTTCGCGGTTTTGAAAATACACGTCGGGATTTTGCGCCGTGCCCCGTTGCACGGGTGCGTTAGGGGAAAGCGCGCGGGCGCGGAAACGGGCAATATCCTCTTCGTCTACGAGCGGTTTTATTTCCTCGTATTCGGGTAAGCAAATTTTGTTTACCTCGTGCGAGGTGCGGAAACCGTCGAAGAAATGCAGGAAGGGAATTTGCGATTTAAGGGTGGACAGGTGTGCGACGAGCGCCATATCCGCGACTTCCTGTACGCTGGAAGCGCACAGCATAGCAAACCCCGTTTGCCTACACGCCATAACGTCTTGATGATCCCCGAAAATGGATAGCGCGTGCGTGGCAAGCGCACGCGCGCTCACGTGAAAAACGGTGGGCAAAAGCTCGCCCGCAATTTTGAACATATTCGGTTGCATGAGGAGAAGACCTTGACTGCAAGTGTAAGTGGTTGCAAGCGCACCGCAGGAAAGCGCGCCGTGCAATGCGCCCGCCGCGCCCGCTTCCGATTGCAGTTGTTTCACCGTGGGCACTTTCCCAAATAAGTTGGTTTTGCCCGTCGCCGACCATTCGTCGGCAAGCTCCGCCATGGGAGAAGAGGGGGTGATGGGATAAATGAGCGCAAGCTCGCAAAAGGCGTAAGAGATATAACAAGCCGCGCCGTTTCCGTCCGTAGTGACCGTTTTCATAGAAAACCTCCGGGAAAATATAGTATACAATATTCCCGTTTTTACCAAAGAATATCGCAATTCACGAAAAAAAATTTGTGAAATTTTGTTAAAAATATTTTTAAGGGGGGGGGGGGTGGGCTTTACTTATCCGTTAAAAAATGTTATACTATATAGTATAAAACCTTGCGGGAAAAGATAAGAAATATGAAGAAAAAACAGAAAAAATGGGTGAGCGCCCGTCACCGCATTATACGGAATCTCGCTTATTTGATATTAAATCCTTATATCTATTTCAAATACCACGCGAAAATCACGCGGTTCAAAGAACAGGGGGACAGGCAGTATTTAATTCTCATGAACCACCAAACGGCGTTCGACCAATTTTTTATCGGTTCGGCGTTCAAAGGTCCGGTGTATTACGTGGCGAGCGAGGATTTGTTTTCCAACGGTTGGATATCGAGGCTTTTACAATGGGCGGTCGCGCCCATACCCATTAAAAAGCAGTCCACGGACGCGCGGGCGGTAATGAACTGTCTACGCGTAAAACGGGAGGGCGGTACGATCGCGATCGCGCCCGAGGGCAATAGAACGTATAGCGGAAAAACGGAGTATATGAAGCCCGCGATCGCGGGGCTCGTCAAAGCGTTGAAAATGCCCGTGGCGTTTTTTAGAATCGAGGGCGGTTACGGCGTACAGCCCCGTTGGAGCGACACCACGCGTAAGGGAAAAATGCGGTGCTTCGTTTCCAAGGTCGTAGAACCCGAGGAATATCTCGCCATGTCCGACGAGGCGTTCTTCGAGTTGATTCAAAAAGAGCTTGCCGTGGACGAGGGCTATGCGGACGCTTCCTTTACGGGCAAAAGAAAGGCGGAATATATCGAGCGGGCGATGTACGTTTGTCCCAAGTGCGGGCTGTCTACCTTCGAAAGCCGTAAAAACCGCTTTTCCTGCAAGAAATGCGGTTGGGAAGTGGAGTACACGGACAAAAAAGAACTCGTCGGCGTAAACGAACCGTTCCCGTTCCGATTCGTCAAGGATTGGTACGAATATCAAAACGACTTTATCAACGCGCTCAACCCCGCGGATTTCACGCAAACGCCCGTGTATACGGAAACTTGTAGGTTCTCCGAGGTCGTATTGTATAAAAATAAAAAGCTCTTGGATAAAAAGGCGGAAATATGCCTATACGGGGATAAAGTCGTGGTGACGAAAAACGGCGAACGAATGGAAATGCCGTTTTCGAAGATAACCGTCGCCACCGTTTTGGGTCGGAATAAACTCAATCTTTACTTTGAAGATAAAGTGTATCAATGCAAGGGCGGTAAGCGATTTAACGCGCTTAAATACGTGCATTTTTGCTATCGCTACAAAAACGTGGAAAAAGGAGATGAAAATGGGAAATTTTTGGGAATCTGACGTATGGGGGACTTTCAGTCTTATTGCCGTACTGCTGTTGAGCTTACTCGTGGCGAACGGACTCAAAAAGACGGTGGGATTTTTGCGTGCTTCGCTCATTCCCACATCCGTGCTCGGCGGTATCATTTTGCTCGTGATTGCTTCCGTGTATAAAGGGATTACGGGCGTGACGCTGTTCAATACCGCGTTTTTCGGGGGTGACGGCGTGTGGATGTTGGAAAAGATTACTTATCACGCGCTCGCGCTCGGTTTTATCGCCACTGCGTTGAAAACCTCGGATAAAAAGTTTACGAAAGAGAGAAGCAAAGAGGTGTTCAATACGGGCGTTACCACCGTTTCCACCTATTTACTGCAAGCGATTTTCGGCTTGGGGATTACGCTAATCGCGTCGCTTATCGTGAGCGATTTCTTCTCCGCGGCGGGCGTGCTGTTGCCGTTTGGATACGGACAGGGTACGGGGCAAGCGCTCAACTACGGTACGATTTACGAAACGGAGCACGGGTTCGACGGTGGCGCAAGCTTCGGCTTGACCGTCGCGGCGCTCGGCTTTTTGAGCGCGAGTATCGGTGGCGTTATTCATTTGAATCTTATTAAGAAAAAACGCAAACTTTCCCCGTCGCTTGGCATGGAAGAAAATATCGAATTGGATCAGGTGCAGGGCAAAGAGGAAATTCCCATGAACGGTAGCATGGACAAGCTCACCGTGCAAATCGCGCTGATCGCCGTTTCGTATATCCTTACTTATCTTCTTATGTACGGCTTGGGGCTTTTGTTGCCGGGGCTTAAATCGGTGCTTTTCGGGTTCAATTTCCTGTTCGGCGTGCTTATCGCTACGCTCGTGAAAACGGTGTTGAATCTCTTAAAGAAAAAATCGGTCGTGAAAAAGCAGTACACGAATAACTTTTTACTTGATCGCGTGGGGAATTGCTGTTTTGATATCATGGTCGTGGCGGGGATTGCCGCAATTCAAATAGATTTGATTAAACAGTATTGGGCAATCCTTTTGATCCTCGGCGTGGTAGGACTCGTGATCACGTACGCGTATAACTTGTTCGTGGCGAAGGTGCTGTTCAAGGACTACGAGGACGAACAGTTTTTGATGATGTACGGTATGTTGACGGGTACGGCGAGCACGGGCATTATCTTGCTCCGCGAATTGGACGGCGATTTCAAAACGCCTGCGGCGGATAACCTCGTGTATCAAAATTTCCCCGCGATCGTGTTCGGTTTCCCTATGATGTTGCTTGCCACGCTCGCACCGACGCAACCGATTTTAACGTTCGGAATATTAGTGGCGTTCTTTGTCGTAATGAATTTGATTTTGTTCCGTTCGAAAATTTTCAAACGCAAAAAACCTTCGACAACGGAAGAATAAAATCTTCGATAACCCCTCGCTTGCGTGTTCTTACACGCAAGCGTTTTTTCTTGCTTGATATATGTTCATATGTTTTTGAGTGAAAACGGGACGAAAAAAGAGGGGAAACGACGAGCGAAAAGAAACGACGGGCGAAGGGAACGAAAAAACGAGATAAAAAGCGGGAAACTCAAAAGAAAGAGCGTAAAAAGTGAGCGTAAGAAACTTGCCGAAATTTTATAATAAAATTTCGGCAAAGTCGGAGTAGAAAAAATTTTTGAAAAAATTTTCCTCAAAATCCTTGACAAACATAATTTAGTGTGGTATCATATCATTAAAGGGAGGCGTGCAAACCGCCTCAAAAAAATCGTTTCCTTGTATTATTTGAGTGATACAAGGAAAAAGGAGGTCGTCGGATATGGAATTTAAGAGCAACGAAACGATTGCTTCTCAAATCACTTCCTACGTAAAAAAGGAAATATTCGGCGGGAGATACGCCCCCGGGCAAAAGATTTTGCCCATTCGCGAGTTCGCGGCGTTTTGCAGAGTCAATCCAAACACGGTGGCAAAAGTGTACGCGCAGTTGGAAGAAGAGGGGCTTATTTACACGGACAGCACGCTGGGGAAATTCGTTAATCCCAATCCCGAAGTGATCGCTCGGAAAAGGCGCGTGTTCCTCGAATCGCAAATGAAAGAGTTTCGCGCGGAACTCAAAAAATGCGGTGTAGACGAGGAAGAGTTTATTTTGCTTGCCAAGCAAAGTAAGGAGGATTCGAATGGAAAAAAATAAATTCGGCGGTTATTCGATTTGTAAAAAATACGGAAGAAAAGTCGTTTTGGACGGCGCGGGTTTTTCGTTGGAGAGGAGCGGAATCGTAGGAATTTTCGGCTTGAACGGTTCGGGAAAAACCACTCTTTTGCGTTTGCTTTGCGGTTTGGACGGCAATTTTCAAGGTTGGCTGTATAAAACGGATTTCGAAGACGTGGCGTATATGGCGGTGGAAAACGAATTTCCCATTGAGATGCGCGTGAAAGACTGTATAAATTTTTACGCGCGGTTTATGCCAAACGCGGATACGGACAAAATTTTTAGCGCGCTTGCGGAGGCGAATATTTCCACGCGCAGTTTCGTGCGCGCCCTGTCTTCGGGTATGCGACAATATTTCAAATTTTTGCTTACGGTACATAGCGGAGCGAGCGTGTGTTTATTCGACGAACCCACTTCCAACCTCGACGTGAATTTGCGGGAGAAAATTGCGCAAACGCTCATTCGGGAAATGGACGAGGATCGTATTTTTATCATTACCACGCACGAGATTAAGGAAATCGAACGGCTTATCGAAGGGTTCTTTATCTTAAAGAACGGGAAACTTTCCCCCTATTACGATTGCGAAGAAATCGTAGAGAGTACGGGCAAGAGCGTGGTGGAGTTCTACAAGGAGAAAGTCAATGAAAAATAAACGAAAACTCTTTTTCTACGAGTGTAAAAAAATATTGCTTATTCCCGCGCTTATGCTCGGCGTATACGTAATCCGCATGGGAATCGATTTAATCGTATGTGCCACTTCCCGCGGGAATACGGTGGAATTTTTAGAAAAGCGGGACGGCGCGAAAGAGATATTTTTATACGCGTTTTACGCCGTATTGATGATTATTGCCTGTTATCGCGTGTTCGCGGATAGAAAACTCTATCAAAAGATGCGCGTAAATCCCGAAAAACTCTTTTTGGTTCGTTTTGCTATCGTAACGCTTGCTTGCGCCGTTTGTACGGCGGTGCTACTCGGTATGGGTACGGCGCAGTTCGCAATAGCCAAACGGCAGACGGCTATACACGAACCGCTCATATACGAAACGCAATTTTTGCCGTACGAAAACGCTTGCTTGTTCGCGTTTCAAGGGAAAACGCCGTGGTATTTTCTCTTTTGTTTCTCGGTGGCTATGAGTGCGGGAATGACCTATTCCGTGGCGGAATTTATCGCGAATACCGTATATTCGCAACGCGGAATCGTGGTAAAAGCGTTGTCGTTCGTAATGCTCGGTATCGTGCTTTCCGTAATGCACGACGTCCCTACGTTCTTCTTGGACGTGTACACGGTGGCGGGGAAAGAGTTTTTTACCGTGCCGTTGCCTTGCGGGGAGATTACCTATAAGGCGTATATGCAGTTTTGGGTAGAGTTCCGTTTGGACGAACAAGTAAACACCGTGCCGTTTGCGCTCGCTCGGTGCGGAGTGGCTTGGAATATATCGAATATCGTTTCGCTGATTATCGGTTTGTGTACGGTTGCGTTCGGGTTTTTCTCGACGGCGTTTTTCAATCGCAAACAAAACGAAGGGTACTTTTACGGAAAAAAACGGGAGGTAAAGACGGATGAAGAAGAATAAAATTTTTACGGCGTTATTTATACTTTTGATTGTGGCGTTTCTCTTTGGCTTTGCCATCGTGGTTGCGTATGGGGAAACTTATTCTTTTCAAGGGGTATTGTCCGTTTACGACGAAAAAGAAATCGTGCAAATCAAAAAGGGCGAGTCAATCCCTTTGGAAGATATCAATCCAAAATTCAAGCAGTTTAAGGAAAAAGGCAAACTGAAAAATATGCAGTTGCATTATCAATCGGGGTATACGCTCACGGGCTTGGATATGTATAGCGAGGAAGATTTGACGAATGAAACGCACGACGTCTTCGTGGACGAAAACGGTTGCGTTTCGGGTGTGAAAACGGGCGTGTATAAGCTGGAATACGCGTTAATTCAAACGAATATAGGGGAAATTCGCCGTCCCGATACTTACGTGTTCAAAAACACGATTGCGGTGTACGAGGCGGAGGAAGGCGACTACGAGCCGTTGCCCACCGATTTCCGCTTTTTCAACGAGCGCAAGAGCTATATCCTCACGCAGGATATTACGCTGGATGCAAACGGTTTTTCCGCGTTCCACCGTACCTTTACGGGCGTGATAATCAATCCCTACGGGTATACGCTTACCATTCCCGCTTCGTTGTCCTATCAATACCGCCGTTCGTCGGTGTTTTACGCGAACAAGGGGATTATCGACGGCTTGAAAATCCATTTTGAAAGCGAGGAGAAGGACGGCTGGTTCGATAGTTTTTACGGGATTTCGAAATATAATTACGGCTTGATACAAAACTGTGAAATGACGGGTGAGGCAATCGTGCGTTCGCGGGAGAAAAGTGATATCGAAGATTTCTTCCTCGACGGGGCTTGGACGAACCTTCGCGCGGAAACTTGGTTTCTTCCCAAGGACGGTTTTACGCAAAATAATAAGGTGGCGATGACGGTGCGCACGGACGGGGAAATTGATCCGTACGGCGAGTACGAATACGACCGCGCGCAGTATACCTTTCCCGTGGAAGTGCGCGTGGAGGACCATTGGATTTGGAAAAATAACGAGGTAAAAGTGGACGCGTATTACGATACGGACGTGGTGAAAGCCACCCGCCGTTACGTGGAACTCGTCGAGCACGGTACGCCTTCGACGAATACCTGCCTGCCACTTACCACGCCGAGCGTGGATAAAAATAAGCGGTATACGGTGTCGTATAAACTGCCTTTGTACGCAGGAGAATATAAAATTATCGAACGCGAAACGCACGGGAACGCGGTGCTGGAAATTCCTTCGTCCGATTGGAATTTATTTCGGCGGAGCGAGCCGAAATACGACGGTCAATATTATATCGTGCATAGCGACGTGGAAGTGAAATATTGGCTCGTCAACGGCGAGAAAAAAGAGTCTCTCGACGATATACTCGTCACCCAAGATACGGTGATCGAGCCGTGCATTAAATATAAGGAAACGAGCGCGCTTACTTCGTGGAATAAGCCGACGATTGATTCGTTTAGAAATAAGGACGACGAGCTCGTCGTTTCCGTGCAAGGGGCGAACGGGGAATACGAGTATTTGGGAAGAGATTTCTTTTACGATTTGTTTAACAATCCCTATAACGAAATACCCTCGAAGATTTTGTTAAAAAAGGAAATAAGACCGTACTATTTCACCCAAGGAGTCGTGCAGGAATTTATGTACGATACTTCCGCGTTTGCGCTCCTTTCGTGGATACGCGCGGGCGGAAAATTGGAAATTGAATCGGGTAACGGCGATTTGGCTATGATTGGTACGAAATATCTTTGTAGCGCGGACGGTTCTCGCCTTTGGTACTATTTCCCCGACGAGGGAGAAAAGGAAGTGCGCTTGCATAGCCGTATCGAGGAAATCAACGGCACGGCGTTCTTTGCGGGCGAGCATTTTGAAACGCTCGATTTAACGGCGGTGAAAAAGGTGGATTACGGCGCGCTCGACGCCTGCGTTTCCTTGAAAACATTGCAACTTGGTTCGGTTTTGTCTTTGGAATACTTAAAAGACCAAGTGGGTACTTTCTCGTTCAGTCGGTTGTTGAGTAACCAAAAGGCGTTGGAAACGGTAACTATTGATAAGGAAAACGCCCGTTACGAAGTGAAAGACGGATTCGTTTTTGATAAATCTTCTGAAATTACGCTCGTTTACGCGCCCTACTCACTTTCGGGAAAAGTGGTTTTACCCGACGGGATTTCCGATATCGAGGAAAACGTGTTCAACGGGCGTGATATCGAAGAACTCGTTATCGGGAAGGGCTTGACGGTGTTCCGCGAAGAAGCACTTTTGGGGTTGCCGAATTTGAGGAGATTGCATTTCGGGGAAACGGGTGGGCTGAAAAGCGTCGTGGATACTTCAAACGTGCATTTGCCGATGCTTGAAGAAGTCACTTTCGACGAGAATATATCCGAAATCAATTTGAACTCAAGCTTGTTTGCCGATGCGAATCTGAAAACGGTGGTTTTGCCCAACGCGTTCAATATAAATAGTATGTTCACGGCTTGCGAGGCGTATGTAATTGAAAACGCGTATTATTGCGTGCGGGACGGCGTTCTTTTCCGTAAAAGTACTTTTGAGGAGGGCATGTACGAGTTGATTGCCTATCCCGCAAAGAAAGAAGGAACGGCGTATACCGTACCCGAAACGGTAAAAGAGGTAAAAACGGAAGCCTTTTACGGGGCGAAGTTGGAAGAAATCACTCTTTCGGGCGCGGTGGAAGAAGTGGAATCGAATGCGTTTTACGGCGTGCCTATTCAAAGATTGCACTTCGTCGGAGAAGGGCAAGTATATTTGAGGGTGAGCGCGTTTGCCCGTTGTAACGAACTTACGGAGGTGACGGCGGAAAACGGCGTATATTTCCGTTTGGATGACGCGGTTTTCAAATATTGCGGAAAACTTTCTTCTTTCCCGTTTGCGCAAACGCTTGCTATCGGTGACGAGGCGTTTTACGGCACGGGCGAATTGACGGTGGAAATCGGGTACGGCGTAGATTTGGGTACTTACGCGTTCCGTCAATCGGGCGTAAAGACGGCAAGTTTCGTTGGATATACGGGAAAGATAAAAGAAGGCACGTTCAAAGAATCTGCGATAGAAAGTATCGATTTCGGCGGGGCGACGGGTATTGAAAACAAGGCGTTCAAACTTTGCGAAAACTTGACCTATGTCGATTTGAAAGAAGTGCAAACGATAGGCGATTGTGCGTTTCAATACGCGGGCGTGCGTACCGTGGTTGGAGAAAAGGTGGTTTCCTTCGGTTTGGGTGCGTTTTCGGATACGGAGAATTTAGAAACCGTGCGATTGCCGAGCGCGACGGAGATAACGAGCAACGAGGCGTTTTTGCGGAGCGGAGTGCAAAGCGTGGAGTTGCCTTTGGTTTCGGTGATTCCCAACGGAACGTTCCACGGGTGCGAGCGGTTGACGACGCTTACGCTTGCCGAATATATAAAAGCGGACTACGCTTCGTTCAAAGATTGCGTAAGTTTGACTTCGCTCAATAGTAAAATTGCCGATTTGGGTAGTTACACGTTTCAAAGTTGTAAGTCGCTTGAATCGGTTACGATAGAAGCCGAGTCGATATGGATAAGCGGTTCGGATAATTTCAAAGACTGTACCGCTCTTAAAACGGTGAAGTTTATCCAAACGAATAAGGAAAAATCTTCTTCCGTATCCAACACCGCATTTGCGGGCGTAACGCAAGCGGTAGACGTGTATATGGACGTGGGCGCGGATTTCGTGTGGGAAGGGAGCGTGCCGTCGGGATTTACGCTGTACGTGCGTGAAGGTATGAAGGAAATATTCGTAAATTCGTGGATTGTGAACGAAGACCAAATCGTAGAACTTTCCGGCGAGGAGTGGGCACAGGTGTGAGATGAACGAAAAACGCCCCCGCAATCAAGCGATTGCGGGGGTATTGATTTTATAAATCCGTTTATAGTGCGCACCGTCTATTCCGTTTATTACGCGGATTCGTTTTTTTGCTCTTCCCATCTAAACATATGAACGTATGAACATATGTACATATGTTCATATATCGTTTTGAGGAAAATCGATTATTGCGCTTGGGATTCCGCGATTTTTTTCGCGTGCTCGTGGCGCGCGCTCGTCTTGCCTTCGGGGTTGATATCGCCCGCTTTGGTAAGCGCGATTTTCGTGAGGAGAGGACCAACGAGTTCGTAGATAAGCACGGCAAAGAGGGTAATTTGCGCGATAATCGCGCCCTCTGCGCCAAGCTCGCCCGCTTTCATTGCCATGCCGAGCGCAACGCCCGCTTGGGGAAGCAGGGTAACGCCGAGGTATTTGACGATATTGTCGTCGCACTTGGAGAGTTTTGCGCTCAAATACGCGCCCGAATATTTTCCTGCCGAACGGCTTGCGATATACACAACGCCAACGAGTACGATCATGATATCGGCGAACACCGAGAGTTCAAGCTCCGCACCGCTAAGCACGAAAAAGAGTACGAACAGGGGCGCGGTCCAGCGGTCCACCCTTTCCATAAGCTCCTCGGAGAAATCGCAAATATTGCAAAATACCGTGCCGAGCATCATGCAGGTGAGTAGCGAAGAAAAACCGATATGCACGCTTCCGATTTTGAATTTCAACATAGAAAGTCCAATCGTCAAAAATACGAACGCAATCGAAACGGAAAGCCGTTTGGAACGGGAGTGGAAAAACCGCTCGCAAAGGTGGAACAAAAGCCCCATCAAACCGCCGAGTCCGAGCGAAAGCACGATTTCGAGCAACGGCTCTACGACGATAGAAACGACGTCCACGACGCCCGAAACGAGCGCTTTTGCTACGCCGAAAGAAACGGCGAAGAGCACCAAACCCACCGCGTCGTCGAGGGCGACGACGGGGAGAAGGATATTCGTCAAAGGTCCTTTGGCTTTGTACTGTTTAACGACCATGAGCGTTGCCGCGGGCGCGGTTGCGGAAGCGATTGCCCCGAGCGTGATCGCCGCGGAAAGCGGGAGTTTTTCGGGGATAATCAAATGCAAAAGTATAAGCGCTGCGTCCACGATCAGCGTGGTGACGACGGCTTGAAAAATGCCTACGATCGTCGCTTGTTTACCAATTTTTTTGAGTTGAGAAAGTCGGAATTCGTTGCCGATAGAAAAGGCGATAAAGCCGAGAGCAACGTCGCAAAGAATGGAGAAGGTTTTAACCTTTTCCATGCTCGAAAAACCGAGCCCCGTAATATTTAACGCGCCGAGAAGATAAGGACCTATCAAAATTCCCGCGATAAGATACGCGGTAACGGCGGGGAGTTTTGCAAGCTTTGCCAAACGGGAAAGCAATAATCCCGCGAGCAAGGCTACCGACAAAGAAAGTAACGCTTCCATAATATATTTTCTTCCTTCTTGTTAATCCGACAAACATTATACTACTTTCTATTATGAAAAGCAAATAAAAATGCACCGTAAACGAAAATTTTTATACAAATACTTGACATTTGCGCACGCACGCGTTATAATATATAGAAAAAATGAAATAGCAAGAGGAAATTATTTATGTATCAAATCGTAGCGAAAAAATCGCTGAATCCCACGGTCACGCAAATGGAAATTCTTGCGCCGTTCGTAGCCAAAAAAGCAAAGGCGGGGCAATTCGTCATTTTGCGCGTAGACGAGGACGGCGAGCGCATACCGCTCACGGTCGCGGGATACGACCGCGAAAAGGGCACGGTGACGATTATTTTCCAAATCGTCGGCGGAACGACGAAACGGTTGAATGAAAAAAACGCAGGGGAGTATATCCCCGATTTTGTCGGACCTTTGGGAAAACCCACGCACTTGGAGGGATTGAAAAAGGTTTGTGTCGTCGGTGGTGGCGTTGGTTGCGCGATCGCTTTGCCCGTTGCAAAGGCACTTTGCGAACAGGGCGCGGAGGTTACTTCTATCGTCGGCTTCCGTAGCAAAGATCTCGTTATCTTGGAAGAAGAGTTCAAAAACTGTTCTTCCCGTTTTTGTATGATGACGGACGACGGGAGTTACGGTCGGGCGGGTAACGTCTGCGTGCCCCTTAAAGAAATGCTTGAAAACGGAGAGCGTTTCGACGAGGTGATTACCATTGGCCCGCTGATTATGATGAAATTCGTTTGCTTGACGACGAAAGAATACGGCGTGAAAACGATTGCGAGTATGAATCCTATCATGATCGACGGAACGGGTATGTGTGGCGGTTGCCGACTTACCGTGGGCGGAAAAATGAAGTTCGCCTGCGTGGACGGACCGGAATTTGACGGTCACGAAATCGATTTCGACGAAGCAATGAGCCGTTCGCGTACCTACGCGGATTTTGAAACGCGCGAGCGGGAAACGGCTTGCAACCTGTTCAAAAAGGAGGTGGAGTGATATGGCAAAGTTTAATATGTCGCCCTTAAAAAATCCCATGCCCACGCAAGACCCCGCGGTGCGGAACGGAAACTTTAACGAGGTCGCGCTCGGGTACTCGGCGGAAACGGCGATCGAGGAAGCGAAGCGTTGTATCGCCTGTAAGAACCGTCCCTGCGTGTCCGCTTGTCCCGTCAATATCCAAATTCCCGAATTTATCGCCAAAGTGGCGGAGGGGGATTTCGAAGGCGCGTACCAAATTATTGCACAAGATTCCTCGCTTCCCGCCGTTTGCGGGAGAGTTTGTCCGCAGGAAACGCAATGCGAGGGCAAATGTACGCGCGGTATCAAAGCGGGTTGCGAAGCGGTGGGGATCGGTCGACTCGAACGCTTCGTTGCCGATTGGCATAACGAAAATAATCCCGTTCAACCCATACCTGCCCCCTCCAACGGACATAAAGTCGCCGTCGTTGGGTCGGGTCCTGCGGGTTTGACTTGCGCGGGGGATTTGGCGAAAATGGGTTACGAGGTCACGGTATTCGAGGCACTTCACGTGGCGGGCGGTGTGCTCGTGTACGGGATTCCTGAATTCCGTTTGCCCAAGGCGATCGTGCAAAAAGAAGTGGAGAATTTGAAAGCGCTCGGCGTGAAGATTGAAACGAATATGGTTATCGGGCGCGTGTTGACGATCGAGGAACTGAAAGAGGAATACGGCTTTGACGCGGTGTTTATCGGTTCGGGAGCAGGGCTTCCTAAATTTATGAATATCCCCGGGGAGAGCTTGAAAGGGGTGTACTCCGCAAACGAATTTCTCACCCGTTCCAACCTCATGAAAGCGTACCGTGTAGACAGCCGAACGCCCATTCAACGGGGTAAATGCGTGGCGGTCGTGGGTGGCGGAAACGTAGCGATGGACGCCGCGCGCACGGCAAAACGCTTGGGCGCGGAAGTGCATATCGTATACCGTCGTGGGGAAGAGGAGCTTCCCGCGCGAAAGGAAGAAATTGAGCACGCAAAGGAAGAGGGGATTATCTTCGATTTGCTCACCAATCCCACGCGGATTTTGGCGACGGAAGTTACCGACCCGCGCGATCCGCGCTACGGTTGGGTTGCGGGGATCGAGTGTATCCGTATGCAACTTGGCGAAGCGGACGAGAGCGGTCGCCGTTCACCCGTAGCGGTGGCGGGGAGCGAATTCGTGTTGCCCGTCGATTGCGTAATTATGTCGTTGGGCACTTCGCCGAACCCGCTTTTGAAAGATACGACACCCGCGCTTGAAACGCTTCGTCGCGGAGAGATCGCGGTGGACGAAGTGGGCAAAACTTCCATAGAGGGCGTGTATTGCGGGGGCGACGCGGCAACGGGTGCGGCAACCGTCATCAAAGCCATGGGTGCGGGGAAAGTAGCCGCGAAAGCGATTGACGAATATATTCGGGGAAAGGAAGAATGAAAGAAAACGCGAAACAGTATGTCGTGGACGTTTTGTTTGCGATCGTGGCGGGATTGATCGTTTCCGTCGCGTACTATTTTTTTCAAAATAGCAACGGGTTTGCGCCGGGTGGCGTAGGCGGTTTGGCGACGATTACTTATCATTTGCTCGGGCAATACGGAATCGACGTTTCGTGGGCGGTGCTCATGGTGGCGTTCAACGTGCCCATATTCGTGCTCGTGTCGGTGTTCGTCAATAAAAAACTCGGGATATTTCTCGTTTTGTATCTCGTCGTGCAGTCGTTCGGTACGGAACTGTTCGAATGGTTCGGTTGGAAACCGTATTGCGCCGAAAACAACGGCGAGGATTTTGAGGTCGTGTTCGCGTGCTTGGCGACGGGCGTAATTTCGGGCGTCGGCTTTTCGTTGATGCTCAAACGCTTCGGCGCGAGCGGTGGTACTTACGCTATTTCCGCGTTGATCAAACGCTTTAAGCCCGCGACGAATATCGCCTACGTTTCCTTCCTTATGGACGGGAGCGTGGTGGCGATTGCCTTCTTCGTGTACGGTATGCGCATTACGCCCGTAATATGTACGCTTTTGAACCTGCTCGTTGCCAACTTCGTGGTGGATTTCGTGTTGTCGGGTATCAAGAGCGGGTACAAATTCGAAATCGTGACGGACAAGCCCGAGGAGCTTTCCGCCGTTTTGCTGGAAGAGCTCAAACACGGGGTAACGGAAATTCGCGTGCAAGGTATGTACTCGCATACCGAAAAATATATGCTCGTTTGTATCATTCGCAAAAAACAAATGGGAAAAATGATGAAGATTATCAAACGCTATCCCGGAACTTTTGCGAGTTTTTCCAAAGTGAACGAGGTATTCGGGCGGTTCAAAGAATAAATGCAAAAACGCGGGAAACCGCGTTTTTATATTGACTTATCGGGAAAAAAGTGGTAAAATAGTTTTATGGAAACTTTGCAAAACGAAAACGGAAATCAAACGCCTGCAAAAGCGGGCTTTAAGGAAAAATGGAACGCGTTTTTCGATAGAAACTACGCGCTGTTTTTCGTTGCGCTTATCGCGCTCACGGCGTACCTGGTATGCCTGTTTTCGTATAAGGTATACCCTTTTTCGGATAAATATACGGCGGCGAGCTACGACCTGTCCGCGCAAATATGCCCGTTTATCGAGCACCTTTTCGACGTGTTGGACGGGAAATCTTCCCTGTTCTATTCGTACGCGATCGCGGGCGGGGCGGACGTTTTCGGTACTTTTTTGTATTTTTTCGTTAGCCCGTTTTCCTTTTTGTTCTTGATTTTGGGCGACGGCATGGTGGCGCAGGCGAGCAGTATCGTAATGGCTTGTAAAATCGTTACGATTGCCGTTGCGGGCACTTGGTTTGCCAAAAAGCTCTTTCAAGGGATTCCCGATTATCTTTGTATCGTAATCGGGCTGTCGTACGCGTATTGCGGTTATACTTTCGTTGCGAATACCTATATAAATTGGATGGACTTTTTAATTTATATGCCCTTTGCGACGGCGGCGTTCGTTAAGTTCGTGAAAACGGGTAGCTTTTGGCTGTTTTCCGTGCTCGTCGCCGCGTGCGTGTACACTTGTTTTTCCATCGCTTGTTTTTCCATGTTTATCGCGTTCCCCGCGCTCGTGTTTTACGGACTGCTTTGCGTGGAAAAGGAAAAGAGGAACGCGTTTCTTGCGCGCCTTTGCTTGGCGTTTTTGACGGCGATTTTGCTCGCGTTGCCCGTGCTTTTGCCCGCGCTTTCCGCGTATATGAACAGCGGTAGAGGGAGCGGTTTGTTCGACGATTTTTGGTACGGGTTCACCGTGCTCGAAGAGGGAGGCTTGGGCGAGTTTTCCTCGTCAAATTATATTTCCCGCACCGAGGAAGCGGCGTATCGGAAGTGGTCGTATATTTTGTCCGATTCGGCGTTCGTTGCACTTACGGTCGTTTGGTTTGCGCGTAGAGGCTTGCGCGACTCGTTTGCGAAATTTATGCTTACGGCGGGCGTGTTGACCCTCGTTCCCGTTGCCGTGGACGAATCTATGTTACTGTTGAATATGGGCTCGTATATGTCGTACGCCCTGCGCTTCGGTTTTTTGAACGCGCTGTATTTTCTCGGCGGGGCGTGCCTTGCGCTGGAAGGGCTTTGCTATAAAGCGGATCGCGCGTACGACGGGGGATTGTTGCAACCTATAAAGGGCGGTGCGCTTGCGCCCGCCGATGCGGAAAAGAGTAAGGGCAGGTATGCGTTGAACGAGAAATTGGGCGGTTCGTTGCCTTGGGTGATCGGCTTTGGCGCGCTCGCGCTCGCCGTGCTCGGTTTTCTCGTTTGGTTTATTTCCAACGGGAACTATAAGACGCTTTGGGAAAGCGTAGTGAGCAATTCCGAATGGAAAGAGGGGTTGAAAAGCGTTTCTTCCCGTTTTGCGCATTCGCTCGGCGGGGCGGAGGTCGTCGCCGTGTTTTTCGTGCTCGTGGGCGTAGTGATTGCCGTCGGCGCGATTTTGGTGAGCCGAAAGAAGATAGGTATGCAAACGGTGTCTTTGCTCGTCGTCGCCGTGCTTTGTACGCAACTCGTGTTTTATAATAATCAAATCGTGCTTGGAAACCGCTCCACGCAACATATTGACCTCGCGTCGTATACGCGACTTTCGGAAACGGTTGCAAACCTCTACGAATCGGAAGAAGAAAGCAAGATGAACGGCGGGTATTTCCGCGTAAAGGATTACGGGGATAAGCTCACCGCGAACGCGCCGTTTACGGGTGGGGCGAATTCGTTTAGCGTGTTTTCTTCGGTGATTGACGAGGATAATTTCGCCGTGGGCGAATTGTTCGGGTATAAGGGAAACGGGAAAAATACGATCAAGAGCGCGCATAATACGGGAAAATATAACCGTAGCGACGAGTTCGGCGACGCGTTTATGGGGTATAAGTATTATTTCGTGCATAAGGATCAAAAGGAAGAGGTGGAGAAAAATTCCAGCTTGAAAAAATACGTCGACCCCGTTATGGTAAAGGACGAAAACGGACGGGAAACGCAACTTTGCGACGGGAATTTCTTCGTGTACGAGAACACGATCGTTTTCCCCTCGGCGTATAAGGTGGACGGCGGCTCGTTCAAATTCGTCGCGCCCAACGAGTCTAATTCTTCGTATAGAAAGGAGAATCAAGCGGCGTTTTACGAGTATTTGCGTGGGAAAACGCTTGCGCAAACGAAGTGGGAAACGGGTAGCGCAAGCTCGGATTCCGTAACGGTGGAATCGGCGCGTGAGCTTAGTCAATATTTGTGGCAAAAATCGGCGGAAATAGAAGTGGGCGCAGGAAAAATCACCGCGCGCGTGCAAGCGAGCGCGGGGGAATATTTGTTTTTGAACTTCGTCGCTTCGGAGGGGTATCGCGCGTTCGTCAACGGGAAAGAACGGGAATTGAATGAAAACGACTTGCATTTCCTTTGCGTTGCACTCGACGAGGGGGAGAACTTGGTGGAGTTTAAGTATTCCTCGCCGTACGTTAAAAGCGCGGGGATAGGCTTTGCCACGGCGATTTTGGGACTGTGCGCGGTGGTTTTCGTGGAGAAGAAAACGAAATGGATAGATCGGCTCGCGCCCGTAATTTCGTGGGCGGGAATATTGCTTTCCGTCGCGGTGGTGGCGTTTTTCATGATTTTCCCGAGCGCGACTTGCATAGTAAAACTCATTCGTTTGTGGTTGTAGCAAAGAAAAAAAATTTTTTACGATTTTTTTTGAAAAAGTGCGAAAAAACGCTTGACTTAATAAGCGGGTATGAGTATAATAATTATGCTATTCGCGAGGGCGAGAGCGATATTGAGGCATAGCGCAGTTTGGTAGCGCGCTTGGTTAGGGACCAAGAGGTCGTGGGTTCAAGTCCCGTTGCCTCAACCAAAACAGGGCTTTTTTTGGCGGTATTCGCTTAAAAAGTTCCTGTTTTTTTTATGTTCGTTTTGGCAGTTTTTTTGAAATTGGGGAATTTTCGGGGAATTTTACCAATCGTCCAACTTTTTACCTTCTTTGAGAAGGTACTCGTCGGATAAATCGGTATAAGCTTCGCCGATTGCCCCCAAAGAGTGTCCCATAAATTGCATACGGGCATGATCCGCAACGTCCAACTCTTTACAGCGCGTATTGAATGTTACGCGTAAATCGTACAAACGGTGGTTCGGACAATGTTTTCGAAAATTCTTCGAAAGGTATTGAGTTCGGAAGATCGGAAATTCCGTCACGCCTTCGAGCCGTTCGGCAAGCTTTTTGCAGATCGGGATTTTCTTGTATTCCGTTTTGCGATTCTTCCGTTTCGAATTTACGGCGACGATAAACGCGCCTTCGATTCGCGCTGTTTGTAGCTCGTTCGGGCGTAAGCCTGTATAAAGAGCCAAGGCGAATATTATTCCGATCGGCATATCTTTTGTTGAATCGAAGAGATCTCTTTCTTCGTCTTTCGTTAATGCTGTACCGTGTTGCTTTTCCGATTTTATGTTTAATACGACGTCGAGCGGGCTTTTTTCAATAATCCCGTGAGCGATCGCGCCCTTGAATATGATGGAGAGTAGGGAAAAAAGCTCGTTCGCCGTTTTTCCAAGCCCTTTTTCGTGCAGTTCGTCGAGTAAATCTTGGCATTGATTCGGCTTGATTTTTGAAATTCGCATTTCCCCGAAAAATGGAAATAAATGTCTTTTTACGCGGTTAGTATCTGCGTAGAACGTTTGCGAAGACACTTTGCGTTTGCGGAATTTTTCAAAATAGAACTCTGTGAAGGCTTGAAAAGTCACGGGTACGCCCGTGTCTTCTTTTTTTGGTTTGGCGGTTTTCATTTTTTCAATAAAATTTTCCCTCGCGAGTTCGATCGTTTTTCCGCTTGCGGAAATATTATACCCTTTTGAACGGAATCGAATTTCGTAAGTTGTCGAGTTTTTTCCGCTGGCATGAGTTCGTATGCGACAGCGTTTTTTTTGAATGATAATGAGTCTTTGAATTTTTTTTGGCATTTGTTCTATCTCCTGTTCTGAAAAAGTAACAAAGCCTTGTTTCTCCTGCTCCGACGTCCCCTCGTCGGGGCTTTTTTCTACGAAATAGAGTTGCGAACGGCGGAAAATAGCCACGTCGTCCTCTGCATCCATTTCTCCAAGCAGTTTGTTGAATAATAAAATACCCGCGTTCAGTTCCGCTTGGGCATTTTGCAAGTGCGCGAAAATTCGCTCGATTTTTTCGTCTTTCATGGTAAATTCTCCTATGTTTTGATAGGAAAATTGTATCGCAAAAACGGGTGTTTTTCAACAAACGGAAAATTGCTCTATTTATCGTGAGATAAATTGAGCAAAAAAGCTTTTGTGTTTTTACATTCTCACCTCTTTTTGTTTTTTAGGGCTTCTTGTTCTTCTAAACGGATCTCCGCGTATGCGGTAACGTGGATTCGGTTTTTTGCGTTAAGAGCGCGGAAAACTGTTAAAATTTGCAATTCTTCGGAATTAAGTTTTTCGTTTTTCAAAGGAAACTTGATTTTATCGGGATAATACAAAGTCGATAATCCTAAAAGATAATCCGTTGAAACGTCGAAGAATTTTGATAGTTTTACGAGCATAGCGGTATCGGGTAACGTTTTTCCAAGTTCCCATTTTGAAACGGTCGTTTGATTGATTCCCAAATTGTCCGCGAAATCCATTTGTGACCAATTTTGTGATTTTCTTAAAATTTTAATTCTACTCGCAAATGAGTCTACATAAATTTGCATAAAATTTTTACGCTTCCGATTCTTTATATTTTTTCGTCTTGGATAATATTTTCCAATTTTTGCATATAAGCAAGTGCTCGTTGTTGAAGGTCGGCGGGTAGGACGCGGAAACAGCGTAAAATCGTTTCTTCGTCCTTCGGCAAGCTTCCGTTTGCCGTGACGGTAATGTTCCCAAAATCGTCTTCGCGTCCCAAAAGGTAGTCTACGGAACACTCGAAAAAGTCGGCGTATCGTATCAAAGTATTTGCTGTTGGTTCGTTTCGCCCTATTTCAATCATTGAAATACAAGCTTTGCTGACGTTTAACGCTTTCGCAAGTTCTACTTGCGATAAATTGCGCTCTTTTCTTAAAGTTTTTGATATTTCTGAAAAGTTCATAATAATGCCTTGAAAAAATTGCCGTTGGAATATACCAAAATGGGATATTTCGTTGCATGTTAGGAATGTTCATCACGAATCATTTCGTCCAAGCGTTTTGCATATGCTTCCATTCGCCCTTGCAATTCGATAGGTAAACTTCGGTATATGCGCAAAAGATTTGCTTCTTCCTTCGGCAAGCTTCCGTTCGCAGTCACGGTAATATTCCCGAAGTCGTCTTCGCGTCCCAAAAGGTAGTCTACGGAACACTCGAAAAAGTCTGCCATTTTAACGAGCAATTCCAAAGAAGGTTCGTTGATTAGATTTTCATAATTTGAATAAACCTGTCGGCTTATATTGAGTTTTTTTGCGAGCTCTGCTTGCGTTTTGTCGTTTTGTAATCGTAATTCTTTTAATTTTAACATAAAAAACCTCGTTTTTTCTTTATTATAGCAAGAATTTCTTGCAAAAAGCTTGACAAGCAAGAAAAAATTGCGTATAATAAAATAAAAAGCAAGATTTTCTTGCCTATTATTAGTCGCCAGACGGGGCTAAAACTCTTTTGTGACGGAAGGGGCGAAAAAAGACTCGTTTCGCCCCGACGTGCAAAATAGGCAAGATTAAAGCGAAAAAGGAAAGGTTGGATATGTTTCAAGTAAGTGGTTGGGCATTTGTCACATTGTTTATCTCGTGGGTGATCGTATTTTGTCTATTTATCCATTGGGTAAAAAAATACGAGTTGTTAGAATCACAGTATAAACACTTGGAGTTTATGAGCAAGTGGCAAAGTTATCGAACTTGCAATAATTGCAAGAAAAAATATGAGTCCTTTCAATCGCGGGCTTTCTATGATCCCGATATTGAAAAGACAAGGGAAGAAATGCGCAAAAAACGCAAAGAAAAATGTAGAGGTTGTATATTTTTCGAAAAAAGTAACGATATGGGCGCGATTATTGAATCTTGCGCTTTTGATAAAAACTCTACGTTCGAAGAATCAAACGCAGAAATATATCGTTCAAGCACGTGTGCAAATAAAATGACGTTGGAAGAGGCGCGGAGTTTTAGAGAGCGGGAAATAGAATGAAGATTCGAGTAATGGGAACGAAAAACGAATGTTTAGCCGCGCGCGGATATTACGCGTCGCTGGAAAAAGATTCGAACGTCAAAAGATTGTCAATATCGGATTTATATCCGAATCGCGGAAGTAATACGGACTACCGTTTATACGTAGAGGTAGAGTATTACGACGAAATAATAGAAACGGTGAACGCGCAGGAGCGATTGCCGAGCAGGAAAAGACGCCCTTCGTAGGATACGAACACGACGGTGTCGTACGGTGCAATTCCGTACGGGGGCAAATAACCTTTCTTTCCGTTCCCGCCCACTTCCACACGGGAACGGATCAAAGGAAGGTAACAGGGAAAAAACCGCGAAAGCGGAAAAAAATAAAAGGAAGGTTTTTTTATGGAAAGGTACAAAGTAACAATCGAAGAGCAGGGCAAAAAGCCCGTTGTAGTGGAATGTAGTTCGTTGGTTTTAACGTGCGTAGTTGAGCAATTAGGCGAAAAGTTTACGGTTCGCGTAGTCAATCGAATCGACGGAATCGAAGCAAAAGGCTGTTTATATCTTGAATTTTTAAGTCGTGTAAAGCAATTTGAAAAAGAAGAAACGCTTTTAGCGTATCTTTTGAAAAACGCATTGGAAAATGACGAAATAAAAATCGGGACGCGCGCTTATGAAAACAATTAAAGGAGAAATTATTGAAAAAATTAGTTGTCTAAGCGACAAGACGGTAGAAGAAGAGCTTAATACGCTTTACGAAAAGGAAAGAATCGAAAGGGAAGCGTGCGAGCGTTATATAAAGGCATTTGACGAATATACGGAAGGCAAGATTTCGTTTCGAAAATGTGAGAAATTGTACAAAGAATGGAAAAAAGCACAGTCCGATTATGAGTTTGCGTGTAAACTCGCAGTTAGCATGTTTTTGAAGGTATATTAATGAAACCGAACGAGATCCAAGGACAAATGAGCATAGAGGGAACGAATCCGACGGCGACGGTAGCGACGGTGAAGCCGACGAAACCGAGCGCGGGAACGGTAGCGAGCGGAGCGGGGCAGAAGCCCCCGCAGGATAAACCGACAACGCCCGAAAAAGCGTCGGAAGAAGCGCGGAAGCGTTTCGATCAAAGACAAGAAGCTGATCGTGCGCGCCTTTCGGAAACGAGAGCGCGCGCCGTAGAGCCTCCAAAGATTCCCCCCGTCGAGGTAGCCGACGACGGGGCGGATTTGGAGGAAGAAGAGTTTGACGCGATACCCGAAAAAAAGAAGAAGCGGAAGATCTGCAAGAAATACGGTATTCGCGAAAAAGAATTGAAGAAAGCGATCGAGCAGGCGCGGAAGCTGTTCGTGCCGAAAATGGGGGCGAATTACGATTCGAAGCTATTGATCGCGATCATAGAGTTGTTAGAATACGGCGATATTTAATATCTCCGCGGGGAAACAGTTTGCAAGAGGATAAAAAAATGGATAAAAGGATAACGGAGCTAAAAGACTCCCTGAAAGAGAAGCTTTTCGAGCTGGAAGGGATTCTGAAAGAAAACGACGCCCGATTGGACGAAATGTCGTGTACGGAATGGGGCGGAGTACGCGGGCAAAAGGTAGTTGCCCTTACGAATTATTTATTTTGCGCGAAAACGACGCTTGAAACCGTCGTCGAGCATATGGAACAAGCGGAAACGTATAACACGTGACGTTATGTTTCGCAAACTGTTTCGGGGCGAAAAATATCCTCATTTTGCCCCAAAACCCGTAAATAACCGCGGAAGCGGAAAAAAGGAGATATTGGTATGGAAAAAAGAAATGTAGCATTGATCGTGGCGGGAGTCGCGGTCGCGGTAGTAGCGTTTGCGGGCGCGTCGGCAGTCATGAGCAGAGATTCGGGCGAAACTGAATTGAAAGCAAGACACTACGAGATCGGGCGTTTAGACTCGGTTGGTAAGTTCGACGAAGACGATAGCGGGATCGTTACGAAGAAGTATTACAAGGTCGCGGAATTGAAGTCGATCGAAGTAAAAGAAGACGTGACGTACTACGTAAACGTATACGACAAAGACAAGACGTTTATTCAAGTAGACGAATACACGGACGATTTGACGGACGAGGCGTTGGCGCAGTATACGGAGCTTGGCGCGGTATACTTCAAGCTTGAAGTCGTGAACGACGAAGACGACGAGATCGGATTCTTTGATCGTTATTCCTTGGCGGGCGATATCGAGGTAGTATTGGAAGAAGCCGACGAGGAGGAATAAGCCGTGAGAATGAAAGAGTGGGTACTCCTTCTTTTAACGGGCGTATTGACGGTCGGGGCGTTGAGCGTTTGGGCGCGAAACGCGAAAAAGGACGAGGACGAGAAAGAGGAAACGAAGATCGAGCAAACGCAAGACGCGAAGTTGGATCATAGTTTATTCGAAACGGAAGGCACGTATACGACGCGCGCGCTGGCGATGAACGATATAATCGGCGGGAAGTGGATTCGTGCGATGATTCCTTCCGAGGGGATGAAGATTATGAAACTTTCTAATAACTTCGAAGGCTTTGAAGCTGATATGGGCGTTGGTATTGGATTTAACTCTACGTCGGGCTTGGTAGGTTGCGGTGCTGTTGGATTCAAGTACACCTATTCGCTGGACGGATTCGAAACCTACGAAGGCGAAGGATACGTGGATATTTATTTAGAAGAAAAAACGTATAACGTAGTCGTTTCTCTAGCCTATAACGGAGAGTCAATCGAAGCAACGTTGACGATCACAAATGAAACGTCCGCGGTTAGCTTTTTTGGAGAAGAGGAAGTAAGTACCGTTTTCTTTGAATTGATCCCGAATTGAGTAGAGGTGCGCCATGAAGACGAAAAAAACAGTATCATTCTTCTTAGCGTTTCTCCTGTTGTTTGTTAGCCTTATAACATCACTTTTCGAAGTGACGTTTTCGGCTACAAAAACGACGGAAACGCTCGAAGCGAAGGCGGCGACGACGGATTACGGATCGTTGAAGCAAATGGATTCACGGTTTGAGTGGCTTGAGGGTGCAAGTATTTTATTGAAGGGCGATGAAACTACGCAGTATATGAGATTTAGTTTTCATTGCACGGATATGCCGTTATTGAAGTTTACTCACGAAGACGATTACGCGATTTTCTACTTTACCGTTTGTCGAGTAACGGAAAAGAAATACGTACCGATATATCAGTTGATGATGTATTGTATTCCGAACGCAATTTTTACGGGTTATAAAAAATTGGAAACAGATGGAACGGAAGCGAGCGATGTGAAAATCGAAACGGGTGAAATATCGTTTTACCCCACGCAAAGATTTGATTTAAGTTTCACGCGAGCGGAATACGAGCAACTTTTGAACGGGAAATTAGACCCCGTGACGGTTGGTGCAAGAAGACTTGAATTATGGAGTGCTACGACGACGTTAATGGAATCGTTTGGTTTTACGCCCGAGTCGTTTACCGTAAGTTCTTCGGCGGGCGTTCGAGATCCATTTAATATGACAGCCGAAGATGATCCATCGCCCGATAGTTTATGTGTGACAATAAAAATAAATTCCGTGGCGGCGCAATATTGCGTTGTCGGTAAATACGAGTTGTACGATTATGATTACACCGATGAAGCATTCTGGTGGTGGGACGATGATGAGATTGTTTATAAAGAATATAAAGGCGAAATAAAAAGTTCTACGCGAAGCGTAAAAGGCGTTATTCAGAAGATAGAAAACGCAGGGCTTTTGGAAGAGATATTCGATAGCGAGGAAACGTTGGCGTATGCGAACACGGTTCTTGGAAAATTAGTAAACAAAGAGATAACTATAAGTTATTTGCAGCAAATAGGTTCTTCTCCGTTTGCGACAATGGTAGACGCAAAGATAACCGTACCCGTAATGAACGATAAGGTGGCGTATGATGACGTGTTAGAAGCTCTTAATGTCGATACGTTGAATTTGCTTGGTGCAACGGTAAATGCGATTGAGTTTGACGGAAATTCTTCATACGTAGTACGATATTTGTCGTCAGTGAAAGTGGAAGCCAAAACGACGGACGGAAATTTGAAGGATTACTTTCTACGATTGGAAAAATCGTTAGACGGGTATTACCGCCAATACGTAGAGGACGGCGTTTTCGAGGAAGCGTTAATTGAATATATGTTAAACGACGCGAAGCTGAGATATCCCGTATTGACAGGATATGAAGCTTATGAAATATACGGGCTGTGGGGTTACGTGGTAGTACCCGAAACCAACTCGTTCAATTCATTGTTCGTGGACGTATTCAATAAGCCGACGAATTTCAGCGGTACGTATTTCCATTTCGCGAGTCACGATTTCTTGTCTTTATCGGAATATAATACTCTGCTTGAAACGTACAATTACGGTTGGATTACAAGAGTATGGGAGAGCATGAAAGAGTACATGGTAGGGGATTGGACGCACGAGTGTACGCACTACCTCTTCTATGCCGATCCGAAATATCAAGAAGTGAATATCGGCGAGAACGGCGGAGATCTCGGGGAAACGGGCGGAGCGATCCAAGAAACGGTAAAAGACGGCGTGGAAGAAATTCGAAACAGTATCGAAGAAAATGCGTCGTGGTGGCGTTGGACGAAAGCGATTATTGCAATCGTAGGCGTCGTCGCTGGCGCGCTTGGCATTGTGTACGTATTAGTGAAGATAGGCGTTATCGGCGGGGCGAACGGTAGCGCGAAAACGAAGCCAAAGAAGAAAAAGAAATGAGTGGGGGCGGGAAGGTTTTTTGGAAGCTCGTCGGCTATGCCGTGCTCCTACTCACGGTAGGGTATCTTTTTTGGGCTTTTGGTAGGGCAGTAGAGATATATTTATGAATACAAAAAGAAAAGCTACGTTTCACATAGTAACGGCAGTTCTATTTATTGCAAGCGTATGTTTTTCCGTTTTTCGTTTCGATATGGTGTTCGGTCGAATAATCGAAGCGGGAAAGGATCTCGGCTTATCGATCGCGTATTATTTCCTTTTCATGTTTGAGGCGGAAAGCGCGATCACGCCGACGATCGGAATTTTACCTGCGAATATCGAAACGGTATTGCCGATCACGTTGGAACAGTTGGAAGAATTGATGAACGTATACGTAAGTATATTGTTCGACGCGGAATACGTGGGAATGTACTTCGAAGAAGTAGGCGACGTGCTGTACGTAATATCGCAAACGTTGTTGATGATGATCTTACCGACGCTTGCGCTCGTGCTGGTTCTGTTCTTTTCGTATAAAACGGTAGATACGAGGCATAACGAAGACACGAAACCGTTGAAGTTTTGGAAGCGCGTATACCGTTTCGCGATATCGCCGATCGTTTTTTGGATCAAGAAGTATATTCGATTTTTACGGAAAAAAAAGCCGTATCGCGTTGCGTTGGTATTGATTTGGCTGTACAATCTAAACTTATTAACGATCGCGATCGAAGCGGTAGCGTGGTACTTCTACTTCGCGGTGAGCTGGGACGTGAACGCGCTTTTGGTGACGATCGCAAAGATCGTTGCGGACTTCATGGTTCCCGTGTTCTTCTTTCCAACGTGGGCTTGGTTGATTATCGGATATAAGATATTCGATTGGATTCGACGTCGGATAGGCGATATGAACATACGCGCAGGGATCAAGAAGGTGGTAAAATTCTTGAAGTCGTTCCCGGGGGCGAAGTTTATAAACGGGAAACAGCGCAGTAAAAAAACGTCGTTGTTGACACAGTTAAAAACGATATCGGAAGTCGAGGTTATGCGTGCGAAGGCGTTGGAGAACGCGCGCCTGCGGGAAAAGCAGTTCCCGAAGTTCCCGTGGATTGTCTACGATCGTTTTATCGTGGAAACGCGGAAAAAACACCGTATCTATAATTGGGCGAAGTATCACCAATTTTTCAACCTTTTGCGCTGGGCGAACGAACACGATCGCGAGTGGAGCGACGACGTGCGCAAGCAAGTAAAACGGCATTTAAGGCGGAAGTGGTGTTACAATTTTGAAGATTACTGTTTCGGATATCGCGGAAAGCGCGTATTCGATAGCGCGTTGGATCTCGTTTCCATGTACGACGCGCTGGAAGCTTACGGCAAGCAAATGTTCCTTTACGCGCAGGATTCGCCGTTGGACTCGTCGAATTATCCGATTCGCTCGGACTTCGAAGTGGTGGACGAGGGCAACGTGCCCGAGTTCAAGTACGATTTGCTGGAAAAGGACACGCGCGCGTCGTTTGCGCGTTCGAAATACTCTCACCGTTTGAATTGGGATTCGTTCCGTTTAGGCAAGCAGTTCAACCCGAACAGCCCCGAAAACAACGCGGTAGAGTTTGGTATTCGTTGTTCCATGGAACACGCGAAGGAGCGGAAAAACCAACTGACGCGCCGAGTATCGGAAAAAGAAGAAGGCGCGCCGACGCAAGATAACGATTTGGTTGAGACGGAAACGAAAGTACATACGCACGTTGCGACGGTAGATAACTATACGTATTGGGAAGAGATAGACGACGATCAACGCGCGGGATCGTTAGGTTCGGATAACACGGACTTAATGACGAAGATATATATTCGCAAGGCGCACGAGGCGAAATGTTACTTGCCTTTTTTCGCGCTGGACGAAGCGTTGTATATGCTGGTAACGGCGATTTTTGATAAAATCTATTATTTTATACGAAGGAAAAAGGGCAGTAATACCGCGCTTGGCGCGTTGCTTTGGAAACTGTATACGCCTATCTTCCGCCATTACGCAAGACTGTTCAACCGTTATTCGTATTATCCGTTGGAGTTAAAAGTGGTAGACGGTTCGGACGACGAGGTGTTGGCGGACGGGGAGAAACTCCCGCTTATCGCGTTAGTAGCGTATCGAGGGCGTTTCCGCACGGACGGACTCGGCGAGTTTTATTATCAGAAGAATAAACATTCGCCGTTGGGCTTGGACGATATCGTGACGTATCAAGCGTTGACAATGACAATGGACGAAATGACGGGGCAAAACTCGTACATGATTAAGGATTTCTTACGCAATTTCACGGGCGGAGTGCCCGCAGGGAGCGCGGAAGCGAATACACATTATCAGTAGTAGCCGTTAGGCGTGGCTTTTCGGGTAAAAGGCGCGTCGCGAAAAAGTTGAACGTGCGAAGGGATAAATTCGAACGGCAAGCCGTCGAATATCCCTCGTCACTTCAACGTTTCGCGCGCGCCCCCGAAAAGCAATGTCGGGCGACGAAAGAGTAGGGCTATAATGTGTCGCGGGTAGCGCGCGCCGAATCCATTGAATAAGCTTTCGAACGCGGAGCGTTTCGAAAGCGTTTCGCGGGGTCGAAAAATCCCGAAAAACAGGTGCAAAAATGATAAAAACAGCGATTCGAACGGATAAGATCCGACGATTGAACGAAACGTCGTTGTCGGTTCTGCTGACGATCGCGAACGCTTTGGGCGACGGAATCGGACGCGTCGAGTACGGCGCGATCGCCAAGGCGACGGGGATTCCCCGTGGCTCGGTAGCATACGCCGTTGCGCAGTTGATACGCGACGGAACGGTAGAGCTGGTAGACGAACAGTTATGTGTTCGGAACAGTATAATTTGGTTTGAAGAAGATTAAAAGTGGAGGCATAAGTACATGGGCGAAGCGTTGATTTTGAAAATCGACGAGAGCAAACGCGGATTATTTAACCGCGTTCCGCTTGCATTGTACCGTCAAAAGATAGACGGGCGACGTTTAACGCCGTCGGCTTATGCCCTTTTTTCTAAAATTTACGCCTTTTCGCATACGACGGACGAAGACGCGGTATGTCGCCTTACGTACAAGCAGGTATGCGACGAGTTTGGTTTTGCACGTGCAACGACGGCGACGGCGTTCGAACAGTTGCGATCGGGCGGGAAGATCCAAAAGCAAGATCGCGACGCGGAAGGAACGGCGTACAAATACGTGGAAGAGCTGGCGGGACGGCAATATGATAACGTTCCGCAAGCGTTGTATACGGCGGAAATCACCGTGCGGGGCGTACAACGTCGTATGACGTTATCCGAAATTCGCGTCCTTGCGCGATTGATGACGGAATGTTCGTACGCTGGGAACGGTGGCGGTAAATACGGTGGCGGAATCTACGAAGTGTCGAATAAGACGCTTGCGCGGAAATTGAATCTTTCCGAAACGACGGTGAAAAAGGCGATTCGTGCGCTCATGAAAGCGCGCCTTGTTTTCCGTACGGCGAAAAATAAGGGCAAAAATCGCTATAAATTAAGCGGATACGAAGTGGCGCGCGAGCTTTACGATTATAAAAAACGCCAAAAATCGAAGCCTGCCGTTTCGAAAAAGTTTGTTCCCGAAGAGGTGAAAGAGGCGAACGCGCGTGCCGATCGCGAGCATTACTACTCCCTTTTGCGCGAAAAAGCGGAAAGACGCGCGCAAAGCTTTGTTGATCGTGCGCGTCGTGACGACGTGTACCGCGACGTGGAAACGCGCTTGAATGTTATGGAGCTGGAATTGGCAAAAGCGGAAGTGTACGATCCGTCGAAGCTTCCCGCGTTGCAGGATAAACAAAAACGGTTGAGGTTGGAACGCGTGCGCGCGTTGGAGCGTTTGGGAATCGATCCCGAACAGCTCGTTCCGCGCTGGCGGTGTGAAAAGTGTTCCGATACGGGCTTTCTTCCAAACGGAAAAGCGTGTACGTGCTACCGTGAGGGGGAAACGTAATGGAACGTTGTAGGTGTAGGCGAATTGGATAACAAGAAAAAAGCGCGGTTTTCGCGCTTTTCGTCGTTGAAAAAATTGATATTCCGATCGTTTTGACGGTCGGAATATTTTTTTTGCGCGTAGAACGGCAAGAGTTGAACTATTACACGAAAAAAAACGCCCCGAAAAAGTCTATTATATACCCCGCTATACGCGCGCGTGACCTTATTTACCGTTTCATAATAATTAAAATAGGCACGTCGCCCTTGCGAAGGGCGCACGTGCCGAACGAGAGGAGCGCGGACGCGCTCCGAAGAATGTATGATTTTGAACGCCCCGTCGCTTTCGCCTCGGGTGTTTCGGAAGTCGGGCAAAAAATGC
>JAFQGG010000027.1 GCA_017415505.1 Clostridia bacterium | reverse complement strand
CAAAAGCTACACGAATATATTTACTATTACAACAACGAGAGAATATCTCGTAAACTAAAAGGAATGAGTCCTGTACAATACAGAACTCATTCACAAGCAATTTAATTTAATTTTTTGTCCAACTTTTTGGGTTCACTTCATTTGGGAAACGGCTTATTTTTATCAATCGTTACAGAAAAAGTTGGTGGAATCCGCCGCGTCGGGTTTGCGCCCCACCGCCGTGTTATCCTTGCGCCTATCGCGAAGCTCGGGCACGGGCGAGGGGGATACTTGATAGCGATAATCCGCGCCGTGACGAGCGATATAATTTTCAATTACGCAATGCGAAGGCACGATTTGCACCGTGGGGTTGGTAATGCTTTGGAAACGGAAGAAGTCCGCGTCTTGGGGCAAGTCTTTTACCTTTTTATACCCCTCTCTCACGGAAGTATATTGCACCGTTTCTCCCAAAATCTTTCGAACGTAATCGATATTCTCGTGCAAAGAAATCGGCTCGGGGAATTCCCCGCAACGGATAACCTCTTGCCAATCCTTGTGTTCGTACTTTTTAAGAAGTTCCACCGCTTTATGCAAGTGAGCAATTTCAAACGCGAGGTTTTGTTCCCAAAACTTCTTAATGCGCGCGTCCGTTTCCGTTTTGTAGCACGACCAATACAAATAACATTCGCAATATTCGTGCCAAAGTAGCATTTCCAACCAAGTGGCGTTGGCATCCATGAGCGACTCGTATTGCGTGACGTGTTCTTCCTCGACGAGCGCGATTTCTTGATACAACCGTCTACCCATATCCGAGCAGGCAAAGTTGGTTACGTTCATATAATAATTCATGGTTTGCTGTTCGGCAGCCGTGATAATCATGGACGAGAGCACCGTTTGCACGTCGGCGGTCTTGGAATCGATCCCCTTTTTCACGTTGTCTTTGGGGAAACGGTGGTGGGAAATCGTCGGACGCCCGGGCATAATCTCGGTGTATCTGCCTACCAACCACTCCGCGTATATACCCTGTTGCATTTCCAATAAATCCGCATAGCGGTACAAGTGGTCAAAGTCTTCGAGTAAGGCAAAATCGAGCGCGTTTTTCACGTTACAGTCAAGCTCGCGTTTGGCAAGTTCCGCCGTCAAATCGACGGCGAGCTGTTCGTAACCGATCGTGTGTTCCAAAATACTTTCGTCTTGCGGTTTCAACAGGGAAATTTTCAGCTGTTGTTGTTTTTCCACCTCGCGCGTGAGCGCAAGATCCCGTTTCAAATCGTTGTCGGTGATATGGCGGGCAAATTGATGGGAAAACCAATTCGCTTCAAACTCCGTACCGTTCATCAATATGATTCTCGTTTTCGTGTACGGGTCTATATCCCGTTTATCATAGGGCTTTGGATACAGTTCCTTCCAATTTTGCAAGGCTTTTTCTATCGGTTGCGGTTTTTCTTCAAACGGATTCATGGGCAATCTCTCCTTTTATATCGTTCTATATTCAAAGTATGCCCAAATAAAAATTTTTGTATACGAAAAAACGCTCCGCAAGGAAAAATTTTCCTTGCGGAGCGTATTCGTTTTTTTATCAAAGCGTTTGCAAAAGTCCTTCCAAACCCCGTTTTATATCCTCGTACGCCTCGTTGAAATCGCGCGTATACCAAGGATCGGCAACGTCGCCTTTTTCCCCTGCAAACGAAAGCAACTTACGGCATTTTATCGCGTTCTTCTCTCCCACGATACGCTTTGCGTTTCGCATATTAGAATCGTCCATGCACACGATTAAATCGTACGTTTCCCCATCTTCTGCCGTAAGCACCTGCGCGCGTTTTCCCGAACACGAAATCCCTTTGCTTTCCAAAAGCCTACGCACGGGCGTATATACGGGCGCACCCACGCCGTCCCATACGTTTTCGGAAGAAGTGGCGCTTGACGATACGAAAAACTCGTCTTCTCGCCCGCATTTTTGGAGCATATCCAAAAACAACAGCTCTGCCATGGGCGAACGGCAAATATTTCCAAGACAAACGAACATAATTTTGTACGGTTTTTGCACGGTCTTTCTCCTTTATTATAATCTCACAGCTTGGTATATCCGTTTCATTTCCACGGCTTCTTCCGCCTGCAAACCGTCCGATTCGCTAACGATATACGGTTTGAGCGAAAGCCGTTTCAACGCCACGGCGAGCGGTTCGAAATTAGGACCGTAAATCTCGTCGGCAAAGGTGAGGTGTTTCACTTCCCCTTTCGCCGAGTACATGATTTTGGAAAAGTGCGCATGGAAGTGTTCCATACGCTCGAATCCTAATTCATCAATCATATATTGCAAACGCGTAATATAATCTTCCGCCGTTTTCAAAGAACCTTGCTCGCGCGCGTTGATATGTCCAAAATCCACGCAAGGCGTATAAAAGGGCGCAATCTTACAAAAGCGCGTAATTTCCTCCACCGTGCCGATTTGCGCGAGCTTGCCCATGGTTTCGGGACAAAAAATCATATCCTCCAAGCCGTTCTCTACAATCAAATCTGCGAGAATTTTTAAGCGTTCTTCCGTTTTTTCCACCGCCTCTTCCCGCGTGGCTTTGCCCTGCGCGGCGGGGTGGAACACGATTCGTTTTCCGCCCATAAGCTTACACATTTTCGCGCTGTCTAAAACGTACGCGTACGATTTCAACGCCATCTCGTCGTCGGGATTGGCAAAATTGATAAAGTACGGCGCGTGCACGGACAGTTCCACGCCTTGCTCGGCAAAAGCCCGTCCAATCGAGCGCGCCTTTTCCTCCGTCATGCGCACCCCGCGTCCAAACGAATATTCAAAGCAGTCCAACCCGCGCTTTTTTACGAATAACGCCGATTGCTCGGTATGCGAATTTCCCTCGGCGTAAAAACTTTCGCTGTTCCCACTCGGTCCGAATTTAATCATTTTCTCTTATCCTCCGCGTATCTTCCCGCAACTGTTCTTTTAATTTTTCCACGCTTTCGAATTTCACGATTTCCCGCAAAAACCGAACGAACTCCACCTTTATTTTCCGTCCGTACAAATCCCCCGAAAAACCGTCCAAATAGGTTTCGGTAAGCTCGGTCGGCTCGTCGAAGGTGGGGCGCGCGCCGAAATTGGTAATACCTTTATATTCCTTTCCGTCCACGCAAACGCGCGTTTCGTAGACCCCTTTTTTTATTGAAAATTTCCCCTCGGGGTAACGGATATTCGCCGTAGGAAAGCCGATCGTGCGTCCGATTTTGCGGTCGGCAACGACCTCTCCCGTTAAAAAGAATCGTTCGCCCAAAAGCAAGTTTGCGCGTTCCAAATCCCCCTCTAAAAGCAGTTTCTTCACCCGCCCGGAACTTACTTTCTCCCCGTCCACGGTAAGTAGTTTCACCGTTTCAACGCGTACATGGGTGGCGTTTTCCAAAATTTCGGGCGTACCTTTCGCCCCCGCGCCGAATCGGAAATCGTCCCCGCAAATATAGGCGCTTGCTTGCAAGTTTTCCTGCAAAAGCGAGGCAAACGCTTGCGCGGATAAATCCTTGATATCCGAAAAGGAAAACGCGAAAACGAAGTCCACGCCCGCCAAACGAAAAATCTCCTCGCGCTCTAAAAGCGTGAACAAGCCCTCGTCTGCCTTCCCGCCGATAATCGTCATTACGCCGATCGGTTTACGAAGCGATTTCGCCTCTTCCACGAGTTGTCTATGCCCGATATGGAGTCCGTCGAAACCACCCAACAAAACGGTGCAACCGTCCGTTTTCTTATTCGATTTTTCTTGCAACCAAACCGTTTTTAACATAATTTCGTCTTTGCTTTCGCGCGCCCGTCCGTCACTTCCGCAAGCCCGTAAAACGCGCCCTGTTTATCAATTTTATAAAGCCCGTCCTTTGCGTCCGTTTCCACCGTTTGTCCGTTGTAGATTTTCCATTCTTCCTTTTCCGTCAAAGGCAACCTATCGAAAGGCAGTACGCTTTGCGTGGGAATCAAATAGGAGGACAAAACTTCCAACGGCGGGTCTTCTTCCAACAGGGAAAACGGGATTGCGTTTTCAAGGGTGAACACCCCGCTTTTCGTTCTTTTTAGCGCGCTCATCACCGCTTTCGTGCCAAGCGCGGTTGCCATATCGCGGGCAATCGAGCGGATATAAGTCCCGCCCCCGCACTTAATTTTGATTCGGAACGCGTTTTCCGTTTCCGCTTTGCCCAAAAGCTCGATATCGAAAATGCGCACCTTTTTGGGCGGAAGCTCGAACTCCACGCCCGCGCGCGCCAAATCGTACCCGCGTTGACCGTTGATATTTTTCGCGCTGTACCTTGGCGGTACTTGCAAAACCTCGCCCAAAAGGGCGGGGATCACCCCTTCAATATCCCGTTCATTTGGTACATGCCCCCCGTAAACGAGCGTTCCCGTCGAATCGAGCGTATCCGAATCCACCCCGAAAGTGAACTCGGCGATATACTCTTTTTCCTTTTCAAGGAAGTAATCGAACAGGCGGGTTGCGTTCCCCACGCCCACGGGCAAAACACCGCTTGCCAACGGGTCGAGCGTGCCCATATGCCCGCACGGCGTACCCGTCAACCATTTACATTTATTAACGACCGTCGAGGAAACAATCCCCGACGGTTTGTCCACGTTAAAGAATCCGAACGCGTTGATTTTTTCTCTCCGTTTCATTTAACGAAGCTCCACGCCCAGCTTGAATTTGAGGTTGCCCAAAATCTTTTTCACGAAGTTGTCCAGCGTTTCGGGCGTAAACGCTTTTTCCGTATTGTTATCGGGCGTGAAGGTAAGCGTAAACGCCATACTCTTCTTGCCCTCGGGCACTTGCCCGCCACGGTATACGTCGAAAAGCTTCGCTTCCGTTACGTATTTGCAGGAATGCAAAAGCACCTCTTCCACCTGCGCGCAGGTAAGGGCTTCGTCGGCTATCAACGCAAGGTCGCGCTTGACGGCGGGGAACTTAGGCAAATTCTTATAACGAACGGCGTCGTCCGCCTTATCCGCGATAGCGGAAAGATCAATCTCGCCCAAGTATACCTTTTTATCCAACCCAAGCGACATGGCGATTTCGGGGTCGAGTTCCCCAAAGCAACCGACCGTTTCTCCGTCCATCAAAATATTTGCCGAAACGCCGGGGTGCAAATAGCTCTTTTCCGCGCGTTCGTACGCAAACGAAAGGTGGAACGCGTCCGCGAAACGCTCGATCGCGCCTTTCATATCGAAGAAGTCGTTGTTACCGCCCCAAATCCCCAATACGAGGTGTTTGCGCTCTATCGGCTGTTCGCCCGCCAAAGTATCGCGAGGCGTGTAAATATTGGCGATTTCAAACTGTCTGCCTTCGTCGTTCCCGCGACGGATATTGCGCACGGCGTTTTGGAGCATGGACGGCGCGAGGAAGGTACGCATGAGCGAAAGTTCTTCGCTTATGGGGTTGAGAATCCGCACGGCGTTTCTTTCCGTCGCGTCCTGCGGGATCTTCATAAGCTCCAAATCCTTGGGCGAATAGAACGAATAGTTATACGCTTCCGAAAAACCCTGTACGCGCAAAAGATTTTTGGCGTGTAATTCCTTTCTTTGTTCTTCCGTAAGACCGCCACCCGTAACGCTCGCCTTTTCCAAGAAGGTGGGAACGATATGTTCGTAGCCGTACATACGGATAATTTCTTCCGCGAGGTCGGGATACCCGTCGATATCGTCGCGATAGCCGGGGATTTCCACGGTGAGCGTATCCCCCTCGACCGTCGGTTTGAAATGGAGCGAAGTGAGAATCTCCACGATCGTTTCGTTGGGTACGGTGATACCCAAAAGCGCGTTGATTTTTTGGATACTCGCCGTCATTTTACGGGGCGTTAAATCCACCGCGCAAACGTCGCGGGAAATATTCGTCACGACCCCGCAACCGAGTTCTTCAATCAAGTGGAGCGCGCGTGCCATACCGTACGCGTTGGTGTACGCGTCCACGCCCTTTTCAAAGCGCGAGGACGAGTCGGAAGACTGTCCGAGCGCACGCGAGGTTTTCCGCACGTTGTCGCGCGCAAACTTCGCAGACTCAAAATAGACGTTCTTCGTCGAGTCTTTAATCCCGCTGTGCAAACCGCCCATAATCCCCGCGAGCGCGACGGGCTTTTCACCGTCGCAAATGACGAGATTTTCGTTACTGAGGGTAAATTCCTTTTCGTCGAGCGTAACGATCTTTTCCCCCTTTTGCGCGCGACGGACGACGATTTTGTTTTGCGCAAGCTCGTCCGCGTCAAACGCGTGCATGGGTTGACCCATTTCCAAAAGCACGAAATTGGTGATATCCACAATCGGGGAAATGGAACGAATCCCCGAAAGCGCGAGCCGTTTTCTCATCCAAGCGGGCGAAACCCCGCCCGTGACGTTTTCAACGTAATGCCCGACGTAACGAGGGCAAAGATCGGGTGCGAGCACTTCCACTTCGACGGGCGTCGCGTTCGATTCGTGCGCCGTGTACGCGTACGAGGGTTCTTTGAGCGGTTTTTTCAAGACCGCCGCCACTTCGCGCGCGATACCCAAAATACATTGACAGTCGGGGCGGTTCGCGGTAATGGAAATATCGAAAATCCAATCGTCCAAGCCCACGACCTTTTTAATATCCTCGCCGACGGGCGTATTTTTGTCAAGGTCGAGCAAGCCGTTGACTTCCGCGCCTGCGTAGTAATCGTCGTTGATCCCAAGCTCTTCGCCCGAGCAAAGCATACCGAACGATTCCACTCCGCGCAGTTTGCCCTTTTTGATTTTCTTAATCCCCGAGGGGTTCTTTTCGAGCATAGCAGGCGATTCCACGACGGTGGAATTATCGAGCGCGCAGGGCGTTTTCATGCCCACGTATACGTTGGACGCGCCCGTGACGATTTGAATATCCCTGCCGTACGGTTCCCCGCAATCCACCACGCAAATTTGCATATGGTCGCTGTCGGGGTGCGGGGTAAGGGATTTGATTTCCCCGACCACGACGCGGTCGATTTTTTCACCGAGGTAAATAAGTTCTTCCACCTCAAAACCGCAAGAGAAAAGCTTTTCCGCCAATTCTTGCGCCGTAATATCTATATCTACGTAATCTTTTAACCAACTGAAAGGTGCTTTCATTTTCTTTATCTCCTATCCCTTTAATCCTCGAACTGTTCCAAAAAGCGCGTATCGTTTTCGAACAGCGTTTTGATGTTGTTCACGCCGTATTTGAGCATGGCGATACGCTCGATACCCATACCGAACGCAAAGCCCGTGTATTCGTCGGGATCAACCCCGCAATTTTCAAGCACTCTGCGGTTGACCATGCCCGCGCCGAGCACTTCAATCCAACCTGTGCCCTTGCAAAGACGGCAACCCTTTCCCCCGCACTCCGAACAGCTCAAATCCACTTCCACGCTCGGTTCGGTAAACGGGAAATACGAGGGGCGCAATCTTACTTTCGTGGAAGAGGTGAACATTTTCCGCGCGAACTCGCCAAGCATACCTTGCAAGTCGCAAAGGGTGATACCCTTATCCACGACGAGCCCTTCCATTTGATGGAACATGGGCGAGTGCGTGGCGTCGTCGTCCGAACGGAACACCCGTCCGGGCGAGAGAATTTTAATGGGCGGAGCTTCCTTTTCCATTACGCGGATTTGCCCTGCCGAGGTTTGCGTGCGGAGCAATAAATTTTCCGCAAGATAGAAAGTATCTTGCATATCCCGCGCGGGGTGGTCTTTGGGGGTGTTGAGCGCGGTGAAATTGTAATAATCCGTTTCAATTTCCGGTCCTTCGAACACCTTAAAGCCCATACCCGAAAAGATATCGATCAGCTCGTTTTTAACGAGCGTAATGGGGTGCAACGCACCCGCCTTGTACGCCTTGCCCGGCATGGTGATATCGATACGCTCGGAGGCGTATTTCTTCTCCATTTCCATTTTCTTTACCACGAGCGCACGCGCTTCGAATTTGGCTTCCATATCTTGCTTGAACTCGTTCACGATCTTACCGAACGCGGGACGGTCTTCCTTGGAAAGGTCCTTCATTCCGCTCATGATACCCTTTAATTCCGTTTGAAAACGGACTTTCAGCTCGTATAACGCTCTGCCCGTTTGCGTTTGTTGCATATCCGCTTCTATGGCTTTACGCAACGCCTCGATTTTTTCTTTCATAACTACTCCTCCGAATTTTTCGTTGATCATTGAAAACGCCCTGCGTGGGTTGAAAACAACCCACGCAGGGCGAAATACTTCCGCTGTACCACCTGCATTCGTACGGCTTTTGCCGTACCTCGTTTACGCCGTAACGCCGCGCGCGCGGTTTTGCCTACTCTTTTTTCAACAAAACGGCTCCAAAGTGAAAGGGCAATTTTCCGCTTCCCTCGCGTCTTTCAGCCCACGAACGCGATCTCTTTTGGGAAACGCCTTGAAAACACCCGCTTTTTCAACGCCTTTTTCTATTACCTTATTATTATAACTTTTCCTTTTTGATAAGTCAAGCGATTTTCTTATTTTTGTTTCAACAAATCGCGAATTTCTTCCAAAAGACGGGTATTTGCCATAGCTTTTTCTTCCGCAAGGCGTTTTTCCTCTTCCGCTTTTTCTTTTGCGATACGCTCTTCTTCTGCCTTCTTGGCTTTTTCTTCCTCGCATTGTGCCTGCCAAATTACAAGCGCTTCTTTCTTGGAAACGCCCTTTTCCATGCGAATCTTTGCCACGGCTTTTTTCTTGTTCCATTCGGGATCGCTACGCATCTTTTCGCTTTCTTCCGCGATACGGTTAAAGGTTTTCACGATCGAGAACAGCACGAACGCAATCAACAGGAAGTTGATAATCGCGCTAATGAACGAGCCCCAATCGATATAAATGGAGTTCGCCAAATCAATAACTTGTTTGCCTGCCTCGTCCACGAGAATTGCACCCGTTTCGTCAAGTGCGTACGCGGGGGAAAGCATCGTGATAACCCCTTCCAAACCGTTCGTACCGAGAATCATAGCCAAAAGCCAATTAATAATGGGCTTTAAGATAAAATTGCTCAATCCGTTCACGATACCCGTAAACGCACCGCCGACGATAACGCCGACGGACATATCCAACACGTTTCCGCGCGTGATAAACTTCTTAAATTCGCCGAAAAATTTCTTCACTTTTCCTTCTTTTTTCTCTTTTGCCATACTTTTTCCTTCCGTGTTTTTTCTTTGTGGGATTTCATGCAATCCCACTTTGTTTCATTATACATCTTTTCGCGCGTTTTGTCAACCGTATGCACGAAAAAAGAACGCCGAAGCGTTCCTTTTTTCTTAAAAAATATTTCCTTTTTTAATTTTCGTCCAAAGAACGAAGCAAATTGCAAACGAAAAGCATATCTTCACCCACCTCTTTCATTTGCTCCAAAGCGGTGTTTTTCCGTTCCTTGCCCACGAGCGATTCCAACGCGCACGCGTACTCGATCAGCAACGATTTCTCCACTTGGAGCGCGTCTTTTAAGCTATCGTATTCGTTTAAGGATATTTCCCGTTTTTCCAGCTTCATGCTTCCCCCTCCTCGCTCTTTGACGGTTTCTTCTCTCCGCAAAGCGACAAAAGCGCCGTTTTACGCCGTTCGTGGCGCGTGGCAAGCGATTGCATTTTTTGCGCCAACGACGCGTCCGTGAGCAGTCTTGAAAAAATCATGATTTTCTTCTCGGCAAGATCTTCCAAGGACGCCAACGCTTTGAGCGTCGTCTTCTCCCCGTTCCCCTCACCGCATTCTTTTTTTATCCACATAAAAAACCTCCCCTCGTTTTTCGTAGTATGGAAAACTTGGAAAGGTTTTATGCTTTTTATTTCTTTTTTCCGTAATCGCACAGCGGTTTAAGCGGGCAATTCCCGCAATCGGGGCGTTGCGAGTGGCAAATTTTCCGCCCGTGCCAAATCAACCAATGGTGCGCCTTCGACCAATCCTTTTGCGGAATCGTCTTTTGCAAGCCCGCTTCCACTTCGAGCGGGGTTTTGCCTTTCGCCAATCCCAAGCGGTTGCTCACCCGAAACACGTGCGTATCCACGGCGATCGCATCCCCGCCGAACGCCACGGAATATACCACGTTCGCCGTCTTTTTCCCCACGCCCGCAAGGCTCATGAGCGATTCGACCGTATTCGGAACTTCCCCTTGAAAGCGGTCTAATATATCGTGCGAAGCGGAAAGAATATGCTCCGCTTTCATGCGGTAAAACCCGCACGAGAAAATATATTTTTCCAATTCCTCTTGCGTGAGCGTGACCATGGCTTGCGGGGTGGAATACTCCTTAAAAAGCACCGCCGTCACTTTGTTCACCCGCTCGTCCGTGCACTGTGCGGAAAGTATCACCGCGACGAGCAACTCGTACGGGGTGGAGTAAAGCAAAGCGGGTTTTGCGTCTTTATATAGCTCGCCTAAAATTGCAAGCGCCTGTTTTTTGTCTGCCGTTTTCATGGTTCTATTATAACATATCCGCAAAAAAATTGCAAGATTTCCAACCGCCCCCTTTTGCCAAAAAAATTATTTTTTATCCGCCGTACGGCGTAACCGTCATTCTGCCGTTGACAAAATCCGTTTTATAAAAACCCTTGAACGAGGCGTACCTGCCCGTTTTCAAGATTGCCTGCGCGCGGACGAAATACCGCGCGTCGAATTTTACGCAAAGCCCGCAACCGATTTTCGCTTCCTTGGGCGTGGGAACGGTCGTCGCCGCCACGCCGTATCCGTTTAACCGTTCCGCATAATCCAAACTGTGCGAGCGGGAGCGGAATACCGCAAGTATCATCATAAGTCATACACTCCTTGTTTTCGGCATACTATAAAAAGAATAGCCCGAATATGGTAATAGTATATTTTATGAATAAGACGAAAAAAGAGGTGCATTTATGATTTATTTTGACAACGCCGCCACGGGCGGAAGAAAACCCGACTGCGTACTCACCGCCGTCACCGCGGCAACGCGCGTTTGCGCGAATCCGGGACGGAGCGGACACAAACTTTCTCTCGCTTGCGCCCGTATCGTACAAGACTGTCGCAACGCGCTCGACGAACTGTTCGACGGCTACGGTTTCGACCGCGTAGTTTTCACGAAAAACTGCACCGAGGCACTCAATCTTGCCCTCCTCGGCGTATTGAAAAAGGGCGATCACGTTATCGTTTCCTGCATGGAACACAACTCCGTGCTTCGCCCTTTGCACGAATTGCAAAAAGCGGGCGTAATCGAATACGACGTATGCCCTTTGAATAGCGAGGGAAATATTTCCCCGTCCGACATCTCGGCTTTGCTAAAACCGAACACCAAGCTCGTCGCCGTCACCGCCGCTTCCAACGTGACGGGCGCAACCCCGCCTCTTTTGGCGATTCGCAAGGCGATTCCGCAAAAGGTCTTACTCCTTTGCGACGGCGCGCAAGGGGGCGGACACCTGCCTTTACGCATGAAAGAAACGGGGATAGATTTGCTCGCACTCGCGGGGCACAAAGGACTTTTCGCTATTCAAGGAAGCGGGGCTTTGCTTTTTTCCGAGCGCGTTGACCCCCAACCGCTTTTATACGGAGGCACGGGGTCTATGAGCGTTTCCCTCGATACGCCCGATTTTTACCCCGACCGTTTGGAAGCGGGAACGCTTTCTTTCCCCGCGATTTCATCCTTACTCGAAGGCGCGCACTTCGTATTCCTGCGCTTAAACGAAATCGCGAAAAGAACGACGGAGCTTACGGAATATTTCCTGCGCGGATTAAAGGAACTTCCCGCGTTTTCAAGCTATTCCGTGCCCAACCCTTGCGGAATCGTTGCCTTTGCGCACGCCAAGCTACAATCGGAAACCGTTTCGAGCGTGCTTTCCGCGCGCTATTCGATTGCCGTTAGAGGCGGATTGCATTGCGCCCCGCTCATGCACGAGGCACTCGGCACGCTCGACAACGGGCTTATTCGCGCCTCTTTTTCCCATTTCAACTCCGTAAGAGAAGTTATTTTACTCTTAAAAGCGTTGGGAGAGCTTGATAAACGGGAAAAATAACGCTCGGCGCATACCTGCCCCCGTCAAATCTCTTTTAATTTATCGATAACCGCACGCAATTTCCTGCTTTGCGAGGCGTCAAGCATGGGCGAAAAGGTACGGAAAAAAGTTTCTAATTCCTCGTTGGAAAGCGTGCCCGCGCGCTTGCTTTTTTCCGCCTCCGACAAAATCGAACGGAAGATATCCGCGTTGCTTTTCCCGTTATACGCGCTCGCAAGTTTTCTCGTCAGTTCCTCCGCCGTTTGCGGTTTTTCTTCCTGTTTCGTCTTACCTTCGTAGCCTTTGAAACTTTTCATATTTCTACCTCCGATACGGGCGCGCTTCGCGCCCTTTTTTTCTATTATATGCACGGCGTATTTTTTGTGCGCATATACTATACTATGGAAATTCTCATTCTCGTACTTTTATATTATCTTTCGCAAAACCCCGCTTTTTCCGAAAGCGTAAAGCCGTTGATGAGCAAGCTCAAAGACTCCGAGCAAATGTTGCAATTTCTAAACGACTTATCCCGCTTTACGCAAACGCTCGGCGCGTTTCAAGGAAAAAGCGAAACTTCTCCCCCGCCCGAAGACCAAGGCGAAAAGAAGGATTCGGGCGGGGATAAAGAAACGCCGCGATCCCCTACCGAGGGAATCGCGGACGCGTTCATTCAACAAATTTTAGACGGGTATCTTAAAAAGCGTTAGACGACGGAAAAACCGCCGTTGACGGGAATATCCACGCCCGTTATATACTCGTTCTCTTCCAAAAAGAGTACGGCGCTCGCCACTTCCGCGCCCGTACCCAACCTACCTACGGGAATCTCCTCGCAAATCGCGCGCATATCTTCCTTAGAGAAATGCGCGTTCATCGGCGTGTCTATCACGCCGGGGGAAACGGTGTTTACGCGTACGCCCGAATATCCAAGCTCTTTGGCAAGCGCTTTGGAAAATCCGATCAGCGCGGACTTGGACGAGGAATACACGCTTTCACAGCTACCGCCCACTTCCCCCCAAACGGAAGAAATATTCACGATCAAACCGCTGTTTTGCGAAAGCATGCGCTTCGCCGCCTCGCGACTGCACAAAAACGCGCCCCCCACGTTGACGGCAAACACGCGTTGCCATTCCTCGTACGAAGTGTCTTGAATCTGTTTGATCAGCGAGATTCCCGCGTTATTGACGAGTATATCCACGCGACCTATTTTTTCAAACACGGCAAGCACCTCCGCTTCCACGGAAACGTCGGCTTTGTACGCCTCTACCCCCCGTTCCCGCGCGATACGCGCGCTCGTTTCGTCTTTGGAATAGGTAACGCAAACGCGATACCCCTTTTTCAAAAAGGCTTCGGCGACGGCAAATCCGATACCGCGCACCCCGCCCGTAATCAATACCGTTTTCATGACTCCCTCACCGTAAGACGAACGATTTCTTTTGCGATCGCCTCGGGCGTTTTACCGTCCACGTCCACTATATAATCGGCGACGTGTTCGTATACGGGCATACGCTCGCGCATAAGCCGTTCCAAGCGGTCGCGAATACTCTCGGTAGAGGTTTGCAATAGCGGTCGCGTGCCGTCCACGTTCAAGCGTTTGGCAAGCGTTTCCAACGACGCTCGCAAAAACACGATAACGCCGTTTTGTTTCAAAATGGCGTTGTTTTCGCTTTTGAGAACTAACCCCCCGCCCGTGGAAACGACGAGTTCGTCTTTCAAGGCAAGCTCTTTCACTATTTCCGTTTCCAATTTACGGAAATGCGCTTCCCCGTAGTACTCGAAAATATCCGAAATTTTTCCGTGCCTATCCACGATCATACCGTCCGTGTCGTACCACCTGCGCCCGGTAAGTTCGGCGATTTTGATGCCGATCGTCGTTTTCCCCGCACCCATCATACCGCACAAAATCAAGTTCATAGCTCTTCTCCCGTTTTACGCTTTGAACGCGACGATCGCCGCGATATAACTGTTTGCGCCGAACCCGCAAACGACGCCCTTGCAAACCTCGGAAAGCACGCTCGTCTTGCGGAACGGTTCTCGCGCGTGTACGTTGGACATATGCACTTCGGCGACGGGAATATCGATCGAAGCGATCGCGTCGCGAAGGGCGTAGCTGTAATGGGTAAACGCGCCCGCGTTGAAAATAACCGCGTCGCAACTACGGCTTAAAAACGCTTCGTGGAGCTTGTTCACAAGCTCGCCCTCTATATTGCTTTGATAAAACGAAACCTCGTCGCCGTTTCGTTCACAAAACGCCGAGATTTTCTCGTTGATTTGTTCGAGCGTTTGCGTGCCGTAAACGCTTTGTTCCCGTTTGCCCGTCAAGTTGAGATTGACGCCGTTCATCACCAAAAATTTCATAACGAACTCCTTTTATATTTCTCGTAAAGCTCATACGCCTCGCTGACCGAAGGCGTTTTTTCCGTATATAAACAATCCGCGTAATACGCTTGATAGAAAAGCATGGACTCCCCGTTGAGCACGGCAACGCCCGCCTTTTCCGCCGTCTGCAAAAACGCCGATTTTTGCGGAGTATAAATGAGGTCCACCGCAAAGCTCGCGCCTTGGAACGCTTTTTGTGAAACGGGGGAAACGCCCTCCGTATCGTGCATACCCACGCCCGTACAGTTCACGACGATATCGAACCCGCCGACCTCGGGATTTTCGCAAGAAAAAACGCCGATCTTTGCACAAATTTCCAAAAGCGCTTGCGCGTTTCTGCGGTACACCCAAACGCTTGCGCCCGCATTTTTAAGCGCAAGCGCGGAGCTTCTGCCCGAACCGCCCACACCGAGCACGAGTACCTTTTTCCCTTGTACTTTGATCCCCGCCGTTTCCAGCATAAGCAAAAAGCCCGTACCGTCCGTGTTATATCCCACGCCCGTTGCCGTCACGACCGTATTCACCGAATCGCAGGCGCGCGCGCCGTCCTCAACGGCGCGAAGATACGCGCTCACTTCTTTCTTATAGGGAATGGTGATATTAAAACCGTCGTACTCCCGCATAAGCGTTTTTATCGCCCCGTCGAACTCTTCCGCCGAAACGGAAAAACGCCCATAATCACACGCTATCCCCCACTCCTTTAATATAAAGGTATGGATACGCTCGCTCAAAGACTTGGAAACGTCCTTTCCGATAAGTCCAAGGCGCAATTTTTTTCCGTTCATTCCGTACCTGCCCCCTTTATACCCCTAATTTTTCAAAGAAATCGGGGAAGGAAATCGCGCAACATTCGGGGCGCGCGATACTACCCCCGTTCTCGGAAGCAAGCAACCCGATCGCGGCGGTCATCGCGATTCGGTGATCGAGATAGCTATCCACCGTTCCGCCCGCGAGATTTTTCTTACCGCGAATGATAAACCCGTCTTCCGTTTCCGTGCAATCCCCGCCGATATTGTTGATAAGCTCCGCCGTCGTGCGGATTCTATCGCTTTCTTTTACGCGCAATTCCTTTGCGCCCGTGATACGGCTTTCGCCCTCCGCGAACGCGCAAAGCAACGCCACGAGCGGAAGCTCGTCAATCATAGACGGCACGTCCGCTTGGGTAAGCTCGACGGCGCGCATATCCGATTTCTCCACGAGAATATCCGCCGTTTCTTCGCCCCCTTCCGTCCGTTTATTCAAAAGTTGATAGGAAATTCCCAATCGGTCGAACGCGGTGAGAATCCCCGTCCGCGTGGGATTTATTCCCACGCCCTTACAAAGCGTCTTTCCTTTCAACGCGCCGAGTGCCATAAAGTACGCCGCAGAGGAAATATCGGCGGGAACGCGCACGTCCACGCAACGGAGTTTGCTTTTCTCCACCGTCACGCGATTGCCGTCCACGGCGATCTTCGCGCCCATGGATACGAGCATACGCTCGGTGTGATCGCGCGATAAAATGGGCTCGACGACGCTCGTTTTGCCCTCGGCGGAAACGCCCGCGAGCAACACCGCGCTTTTTACTTGCGCCGAAGCGATCGGCAAGATCACTTCCGCACCGTGCAACTTTTTCGGAAACACGCGCACGGGCGCGTGCCCGTCCGTCGTTTGAATTTCCGCACCGAGCAAGGAGAGCGGTTTTGCCACGCGGTTCATGGGGCGCGACGAAAGCGACTCGTCGCCGTATAGCGTCGCCTCGATTTCTTTTCCCGCAACGAAACCCGTGAGCAGGCGAATCGTCGTACCCGAGTTTCCGCAGTTCAAGCGCGCGCCCTGCCGAAAACTCGGCGTTCCAACGACGCGAATATCCGTTCCGTCCACCTCTACGCTCGCCCCAAGCGCGCGCATACACGCGCAAGTGGACAAGCAGTCCTCGCCCGTAAGCGCGTTACGAATCAACGCTTCGCCCTCCGCCCCGCCGTTCAACATGACGGCGCGGTGTGTGATCGATTTATCCCCCGGCAGAGAAAATTCCGCCTCAAACCGTCCGATAGGTTTTATTGAACGCATACCTGCCCCTCCCTTTTCCAAGATTCTACCGCATTTTGAAGACTCGCACGGTAATCGTCGAATGCGAGAGAAAACTCCGTCCATTCGCCCAAGCGTTTCGCCACCGCCATTTTTATATTGCCGTCGCCCGTGTTTTTCTTATCCGATTTTGCCTTTTGCGCAAACGCTTCCACTTGCCAATCGGGTACGCCGACGGGCGATATTTCCAAGGCGCGGGCAAGCATACGAAGCAATTTTTCCCCGTGCGCGCGTTCGCAAACGCCCGCCTCGATCGCCATTTTCGTTTCCAACCAAGTGCCGTACAGCACGCACTCGCCGTGCGAAAGTCCGCTGATAAGCTCGATCGCGTGCCCCGTCGTATGCCCGACGTTGAGCGATTTGCGTTCTCCCGATTCCTTTTCGTCGCGTTCCACGACCCCCGCTTTATGCGCCACGCAAGCGTAGACGAGCGAACTTAAAAAGGACGGGTCGTCAAGCGTATCCAAATTTTCTTCAATCAAACGGAAAATATCCGCGTTGAGCACGGCGTATTTGACGATCTCACCCAAACCGCATTTTATTTCGCGCGGGGGAAGCGTCGCCAAAAACGACGGAGAAATAAGCACCTCGCAAGGTTGATAAAACGCGCCGACGATATTTTTCACTCCGCAAAGATCGATCGCCGTTTTCCCGCCCACGCTACTGTCCACTTGCGAAAGCAAGGTCGTGGGGATTTGCACGCAGGAAATCCCACGCATATACAAAGAAGCGGAAAGCCCCGCGATATCTCCGACGACGCCCCCGCCGACGGCAAACAGGCGGGAGGTGCGATGCAAGCCCGCGCTCGCCATGCTCTCTAAAATTTTTTGCAACCAAAAGAAATTTTTATTTTCCTCGCCCGCGGGCAACACGAAAATTTCCGTTCCCTCGAAATACCGACGGAAAAACGCGCCGTGGAGCGCGTAAACGTTGCTGTCCGTGACGACGAAATTTTTTTGTCCGCGCGAAAGCGCGGGCAACCGATCGATCGCTTCGTCGCCGATATAGATTTTCCCCGTCAAGTTTTGCGTTTTCAATAAAACTTCTTGCATATACACTCCTTACGGCAACGCGTCGTAACGGGCGCGAACCTGCGCCATCGTATCCCCGCCCAACCGTTTATCCACGGCGTCCGCAAGTACCTGCGCTACGACCGCTTCCGCTATGATTTCCAACGCGAAAATCGCGCAAACGTCGCTACGCTCGGAAGCCGCCACCGCCTTTTCCTTCGTTTGAATATCCACCGTTTGTAAGCCTTTCATGAGCGTAGGAATAGGTTTCATGGCAACGGAAATTACGATTTCCTCCCCGTTCGACATCCCGCCCTCGATACCGCCCGCGCGGTTGGTTTCGCGGTAATACCCGCGCGACTCGTCGTAGAAAATTTCGTCGTGCACCTCTTTCCCGCTTTGCGAGCCGACGGCAAAGCCTACGCCGAACTGCACGCCCTTCACCGCTTGAATACTTTGCAACCCTTGCGCGAGCATTCCGTCCAATTTCTCCGCGTAAGTCATCACGCTACCGAACCCGCTCTTTAAGCCTTTCACGCGAATTTCCACCACCCCGCCTGCCGTATCTCCGTCCTTTTTTAAGGCGGTAATTTTCTCGATTGCGCGCGCTTCCGCTTCGCCATCTAGCATACCCGTCTGTGTGGTTTTTGCCCTTTCCAACTCGTTGAACGCGTACCTGCCCCCGTCCTTTATTCCGCAAATCTCTTTAACGAAACCGCCGATTTGAATACCGAGCGCGGAGAGATACTGCTTATATACCCCGCCTGCCGCTACGCGAATCGCCGTTTCCCGCGCCGAGGCGCGTTCTAAAATATTGCGCGCGTCCGTTTGTTCAAACTTCAAAACGCCCGTAAGATCCGCGTGCCCCGGGCGCACCCGCGTCACGCGTTTTTTTTGCATTTCCGCTTCGTCGCAAGCGTTTGGCGAAGTGCAACTTTCCCAATTCGCAAAATCCTTATTATAAATACAAAGGGTAACGGGGCTACCGAGCGTTTCTCCGTTCCGTACGCCCGTCAAGATCTCCGCGCGGTCCGTTTCAATCTTTTGCCGAGCGCCTCGCCCGAACCCGCTTTGCCGTAAGGCAAGCGTTTCGTTTGTTTTTTCCATATCCAAGTGCAGATGCGCGGGCAAGCCCTCGATAATAGCCACGAGCGCTTTGCCGTGCGATTCCCCTGCCGTCGTCAATTTCATAGTTATCTCCTTACAACGCCGTCGTGGAAAAGACGAATTCGCCGTCCGTAAAATCCACGATTACGCGTTTTCCGTTTTGTATCCGTCCGAGCAAAATCTCTTCCGAAAGTCTATCCTCGATGCGCCGACGAACGACGCGTTTTAACGGTCTTGCGCCGTACTGCGGGTCGTAGCCCTCTTTTACGAGCGCGGTGAGCGCGTCGCTCGATACGGAAAGCGCGATACCGCGCTGTTCGAACAGCCGTTTGGCAAGACTTTCGACGATCTTCACGCATATGCGACGGCAATCCTCTTCCGACAAGCGGTGGAAAACGATTACGTCGTCGAGGCGGTTGAGAAACTCGGGTTTGAACTTCTCTTTCAACGCCTTGGTGATATTTTCTTTCATACCCTCGTACTGTTTCTCGCTCGCACCCTCGTCCCCGCGACGCTCGCTCCCGAACCCGTACAAGCCCGTCTTTTCGCTTTCCGCAACCGCCGCGCCCACGTTGGAAGTGAGAATGATCACGGCGTTTTTGAAGCTTACCGTTCTACCCTTATTATCCGTCAACCGCCCGTCGTCGAGGATTTGAAGCAACAAGTTGAACACGTCGGGGTGCGCCTTTTCGATTTCGTCGAAAAGGATTACGCAATAGGGCTTGGTACGCACCTTGTCCGTGAGCTGTCCCGTTTGCATATCCTCGTACCCCACGTAGCCGGGAGGCGCGCCAATGAGTTTGGAAACCGATTGTTTTTCCATATATTCGCTCATATCCAAACGAATCATTTGTTCTTCCGAACCAAACAACGCTTCCGCCAACGCCTTGCAAAGGTCGGTTTTTCCCACGCCCGTAGGACCGACGAATATAAACGAACCGATCGGGCGGGTGGGGTCTTTCAAGCCCGCGCGGGCACGGCGAATCGCCTTTGCCACCGCGCTCACCGCCTCGTTTTGCCCCACGATACGCTTGTGCAAATCCTCTTCCAAGCGCATGAGCTTTTCGCCCTCTTCCTGCGTGATTTTCGTCAAGGGAATACGCACTCTCGCGCTTACGATTGCCGCGACCTGTTCTCTTCCGATTGCTTCCCTGCCGTCGGGCAGAATCAAAGGGGCTTGCGCCTGTTTCAACGCTTCCATTTTTTCCTGCACGGCGCGTTTCTGCTCCAAAGCCTGCGTTGCGCGCGCGTAGTCGTTTCTCCGTTCGAACGCGACGCGTTCCGCTTCCCGCGCTTTGAGTTCTTCTTCAAGCTCTTTCATTTCCGCACCGCCGTCCTCTAAAATACGAACGCGCGCCGCCGCCTCGTCAATCAAATCGATTGCCTTATCGGGCAAATATCTATCCGTGATATAGCGCGAAGACAGGCGCACCGCCGCCTCCACCGCCTCGTCCGTAATGACGATATTATGGTGCTCTTCGTATTTGGAGCGTATCCCTTTCAAAATCGCAATCGCGTCCTCTTGCGACGGCTCGTCCACGTAGACGGGCGTAAAACGCCGTTCGAGCGCGCTATCCTTTTCGATATACTTGCGATACTCTTCAATCGTCGTCGCACCGATCACTTGCAAATCCCCGCGCGCAAGCATGGGTTTTAAGATGTTCGCCGCGTCCATGCCGTTATCCGCGGATGCGCCCGCGCCGACGAGGGTGTGAATCTCGTCGATAAACAGTACCACGTCGCCGTCCTGCATAACGGCGTCCATCATGTCTTTGAGCCGTTCCTCAAAATCCCCGCGATAGCGCGCGCCCGCGAGCATACCGGGCAAATCCACGGAAAACACCGTTTTATTGGACAGTTGCGGGGGCACATTGCCGTCCACGATCATTTGCGAAAGTCCCTCGACGATCGCACTTTTTCCCACGCCCGGCTCGCCCACGAGCACGGGGTTATTCTTCAAACGGCGGGAAAGTACCTGCACCGCTTTTTCTATCTCTTTTTGTCTACCGATTACGGGATCGATTTTTCCGCGACGGGCGCGTTGGGTCATATCCGTTCCGTACGCGCTAAGCTTTTCAAGCGCCTCGCTTCTTCGCGTATTCGGACGGGCAAGCGCGTTGCCCCGCTCAATCGTCGTGTTCGGTTTTTCTTTCTTTTCTTTGGCGGGATCGTACGCGCCGTGATAATCCGTACCCGTTTGCGTGGAAACGCCCAAGCGTTTATCGCCCGCAAGCTTTAAGATCTTCTCCCTCGTCAATTCTTTGAGCGCGGTGATATTCGTGAAACGATTCAAAATTTTCACCGCCCAACAGTCGGGCACTTCCAAAATCGCGTAGAGCATATGCGCCGTGCCCGCGGGCAAATCGCCGTCGGCGGCTATCAACACCGCCCTGTCGTACATCGCTTGCGTACGGCGCGTCAAGCCGTCGTGCTCGGATTTTTTATCAATACTGCTAAAAAATACGGGTTCGTATTCTTCCTTACGCACGTTCGCCTGTTGCAACACCTCGTACGCGCTACAACCTTGCAGGCATAAAAACGCGTAAACGAAATGCTCGCTTCCCACGTACCGCGCGCCTTTTTCCACCGTAATTTCGTTGGCAAGGTGCAACGCTTTTCTAAAATTGTCCGATGATCTTGACAGAGGATACATATTTTTTCTCCGTTCGTATTTCTTTTCGTCAATCTACCCTTACGATAAGTTCGGGCAAAACCTTATGCAAAATTTCCGCGCGCATAAGGTCGCAATCGTATTCACTCGCACCGCGAAGACCGTTTTCCAAACGGAAGGACGCGGGGCGCATATCCGCCATAAAATCGTTGAACGCCTGCATATCCCGCGCTTTGAAAAAGCCGAGGGCTACGCCAAGCTTCACCGCCACCATACCTTTCGTAAGCTCTTTTAGCGGTAACACGGCGCAATTCGTAAGCGTGCCGTACGCCCGAAGACAGGCGTCGCGCAAGGGGATTTTCTTCTCTTTGAGCATACGCTCCCGCGCGCGAAGTTCCAAATCGCAAAGGTTCATCGTCAAATGAATCGTTTGTTCGATAATATCGTCCGACGACATACCAAGCGTGCGTTCGTTGCTTACCTGGTAGCTATATCCTTCCGCAGCCGTGCCCTCGCCGAACACGCCCCGAACCGTTTGTCCGCCCGCTTTTAAGGTCGGCAAAAAGCTTTCCAACTCCTTCGACCAAGCAAGTCCGGGCAAGAACATCATTACCGAGGCGCGCATACCCGTACCTAAGTTGCTCGGGCAAGCGGTGAGATAGCCCAATTTTTCGTCGTAGGCAAAGCCGAGCGACGCGCCCAAACCCTCGTCCAAACCGCTAATGCGTTCGTACGCCTTATACAAATCAAAGCCCTTATAGATATACTGTTCCCGCAAATGGTCCTCTTCGTTCACCATGACGGAAATGGACTTATCCGACGACAAAAACGCCGCGCCGATATTTTTGCGTTTGATGAGCGCAGGGCTTATCAAATGCTGTTCTTGCAACAAAATTGCTTCCTGTTCGCTCAATTCTCCGATATCGTTTTTCTCAAACTCGTCCAATTCCCCGAGTGCTTTCCCGACGAGAAACACCACTTCTTCGGCAAGCTTGTCGTCCAATTTTTGCGGAAACGGATACGCCGCAAGGTTACGGGCAAGGCGGATACGCGTGGAGGTTACGAGCGTTTCGATAAATTGTGGCTGTGCCATTCGAATTCCTCCTCCGCACCGCTACTTAAACGCGCGATTTGTCCGCGACAACGGGAAGCGGAAATATTATCGTGCTCCCGTTCGTATTTTTTTTCGAGTGCCGCCAACTCGCCGATACGGCGGGAAACGGCGTCGCCCGCGTTTTCGTACGGGCTTTTCCCTTTATGCAATTTTCCGCCCTGCATTTTTACGACGACGGGCAATACCGCCGACGAAAGCATGGTATAACAATGCGCGCAACCGACAAGGTTGCGCTTTTTGAAATCGGCTACGCTCGTTCCGCAATACGGACACGCCGAAAAAACTTGCGTTTGAGATTCCTCGTCTACGCAAAGAAAGGTTTCGTGATAACAGGAAAGGCAGTAATAAGAAATTTCTTTTTTGCCTTTTTTTATCTGCTCGTACGTTTTCGTCGCTTGATTTTTTTTGCATTTACCGCACAGCATAACTTCCCCTTTTTCGGTTTTGCTTATTCTTTTTTCTCTTCTACCGCCGAATTCTCCGTCGGCAACGGTTGTTTTTTACCCGCTACGCCCGATTTTAAGCGTCGGGAAAGAGTTCGGAACGAACCCCAAAAAATTGCTAAAAGTTGCAACGGTATACCAACGAGGAATATGCACCAAAGTCCCGTTAAATCGTATACGTCGCGGAGCGCGAAATACAAAGTCAAATACAAACAGGTGATCGCCGTCCAAACGAGCAGGGAAACGCTAATAAAGTTCAACGCCCGATATTTCCATATCCCGCCGTACACGATAAGCAAAATCGCACATACGGGCAACGCGTACAGAAAGCACAGCCACCAAACCCCGCCCGGTGCGACGAATTGCAAAATCGCAAACGCGAAAGTGGCAACCAGCCACACGATTCCACAGGATAAAAGCATAATCAAAAGGTGCAAGCCCGTCTTTTTCCTTTGCGTAATCGCAGGGGGCGGAGGGTCTTCCCCTACGAGCTCGTTGAGCGTTACTTTATACAGCTTGGAAAGGCGCAATAAAATGTAAATATCGGGAACGGCGTTGCCTTGCTCCCATTTGGAAACGGATTTATCCGAGTAATTTATCCTCTCGGCAAGCTCCGCTTGCGTCAATCCCGCCGCCTTACGGTAATAAATGAGATTCTTTGCTATTTTTTCATTGATTTGGGTCGTATTTTCCATATTCCTATAATATCATTTTTTTTGCATTTCGTCAAGCGGGTTGCGGGGATTTCCGTTATTTTTATGCTTTTTCCCGCCCTGCTTTTGCGAATTTTGTCTTCTACGTGCCTGTTTTTAGAAAAAACAGGCGCGCCGAAGCCACTTTGCTTCGGCGCGCGATCTTATTTCTTTTGATTTCTTATTTACAGGAAAATACGCGAATTGCCTTTTTCACGTCTTCTTTCATTGCGTGCATCGCCGCGTATTCAACGTCGTGCAAATAGCTCGTTTTACCGCTTTCAATCAATTCCTTCGCCGCCATATAGCCCGCTTTGGACATATACGAATAGTAGTTGATTTTACGGATACCGTTCGCAATCGCCGTTCTAAAACCTTCTTCCGATACACCGCTACCGCCGTGCATTACGAGGGGCAATCCCGTCGCTTTCGCCACGTTTCTTACCACGTTGAAATCCAACTTCGGTTGCGCGCTGTAAAAGCCGTGCGCCGTACCGAACGCGATCGCAAGCGCGTCGATTCCCGTCGCTTCGCAAAACGCTTTCGCTTCGTCGGGGCGAGTGTAGTAATCTTCCGGTTTACCCTGCTGGATAAAATCTCTACTTCCTGCTTCGCCCGTCATCAAACGCCCAAGCTCCGCTTCTACGCTCACGCCCATGGCGTGCGCAGATTCCGTAATCAACTTCGTCAAACGCACATTTTCCTCGTAAGGAAGTGCGGACGCGTCCATCATTACGGACGTGAAACCGTTCGCCAAAGCCTTATAAATCATATTAAGGGACGTACCATGGTCGAGGTGAACGCATACGGGAACTTTCGCGTTTTGCGCCATCGCCACCATTACGGGCCCTACCATCGAGATGTCGTTGAATACGTTATGTACTTCCGCGTGCGCGATAATAACGGGTTGATTCAACTCTTCCGCCGCGGAAACGACGGCTTGCAAACTGTCAAAACCCGTCGCGTTAAACATACCGACCGCATTCTTCTCTTCTTCGGCAATCTTCAAAATTTGTTTCAAATTAACAAGCATTATTTTTCTACCTCCGGTATTCTATTAATTCTTTCATCTTCAAATACGTCGCTTTCATCTCGGCTTTTCGTGGAAAATTCGCTGATAATCGCGCCGTCCGCTCCCGCTTGAAACCAATGTTTCGTGTTGGGATACATGGTATATTGATCGCCCGTCTTTAACACGATTTCGTGAAAAACGGTAACTTTCGTTTCGGGCGTCTTCGCTTGGATATCTTTCGCGTTTCCTTCGCCCGATACGTAAAGATAGCAAACGCCTTGCCGAACGCGAAACGTTTCTTCTTTGCCTTGATACGGCACGCCGTTTTCCACGCCGTCCGTGTGCGTGTGCTCAGGACAGGTTTGGAAGGGGCGCAAGACCATTTCTTTGGCGCAACACTTTTCGGTGTTCACGTAGGTGAGGATTTGCAACCCCACCTTTTCCACCATTCCCAAACCGAAGTCCGCCACCTCGATCCGCGCTTTTTCTTCGTCCGTGACGACGATTCCCGCGCGCTCAAACGCTTGCACCGCGTAGCGAACGCCTTCTTCGTACTGCTTTTTCGTCAACATATTCTTTTCCTCGTCTTTTTCGTAAATTTAAGAGATTTTACAAGTTGATTTTCTTTCTCGGCATATCCTTACAAAGCGTTTCGATTTCCGCTTGACTGCGCATACCGCTAATTGCGTCCGCAGACGAGAGCGCCGCCACCGCCGCGCCCGAAGCGAGTTTCAAAATCTCCTCGTCGGAAAGTCCGTTATAAATACCGATCAAGCAACCCGCGCAAAACGCGTCGCCCGCGCCCGTCGTACCCTTGATAAAGCCGTTCGGCAAATCGTAAGAAGGCACGCAAACGAATCCCTCGTTAGAAAGACAAACGCCGACTGTGGGCGTATGGATAATCACGCGCTCTTTCACGCCGAACGATTTGAGTTTTTCCGCGATCGCGCGCAAATTTTCGTCCGTTGGCTCGATTCCCGCGATTTTGCCCGCTTCCGTTTCGTTGATAATCAGGTTATCCGTATACGGAAGGCACGGCAACACCAAGGCGTATCTATCCGAATTTTCGCTGACGAGATCGATGGAGGTTTTTATCCCCTCCGCTTGCGCTTTTTTGAGGATTTTTTCCCCGTCGCCACCGTCTACCTTGTCCAACAACAAAAAATAGCCAAGGTGGAGCATTTTAGCGTGCAAACCGTCGAACGGGATATCGTCAAACCCGAAGTCCGCGCTCGCGCCCGCGTAGGTAAAGAAGGTTCTTTGTCCACCGCGCACGCTCATAACTTCGGTAAAGCTCGTCTTATCCTCGGAAAAAGCCAAACGGTTGCAAAGCACTCCGTTTTTTTGAAATTCTTCCTGCAAAAACGCGCCCTCTTCGTCCTTCCCGATTTTGCCGAGCGCTTCGATTTCCATATCGGGCGCAATACGCTTCAAATCGATTGCAACGTTAGGAACGCAACCGCCCACGGCGCGTTGTACGCCGTGGATCTTGGTGAGTTCGCCCGCGTTTGGATACGCGGATATTTCATTGATTTTATCGACGAGGACCGACCCCGCCACTGCTATGCCTTTACGCATATTAGTTACATTCCGCAACGAGCGGACCTGCAAGGTCTTTCAAGAAGAAGAGCTTACCCGCAAGCGTGGGGATGTAGGAAGAGGTAATCCAAGGCGTCGTGCCGTGACGAAGGGTCATCCAAAGGGACATACCTTGCCATTGCATACCGCGACCGAGCGTACCGTCCGCACCGCCGATTGCGTAATCCGCTTGCAAGAACAAGCCGGGGCCTATGGTGTTCGCACGGCAGGGAACGAGCGTCGTTCTCGACTTGAAGCTCGTGAACGCGTTTTGTTCCACGGTCAAAGGATGGATTTTCGCCGCGATTCTATACGGTTGTTTCTTCCATTCTTCCTCGCTTGCGTATTCGCCTGCAAATTGCGGTTCCCAGAACGCGATATGGCACATTCTACCGATACCGTAAACGAGTACGAGTTTCGCGCCTTCCTTCTTCAACGCCGCGATTTTTTCGGGATAGGTGGGAAGGTTTTCTTTCGTCGCAAAGTTTCTTTGCGATTTGGGAACGGTCAATTCGCCCAAGGGGTTGAAAAGCGCCTGTTCCATAGCGTATTGGAACGCGCCCGTATTGTCGGGAGCAAGCGTGTTGCCCTCCGAATCCGCCCATTCGTCCATATTGAAGGTGTATACGTGTTCACACGATACTTTCCATTCTTTAAGGAAGTATACCACCCATTTATACATACCCATAGGACCTACGGGAAGAATGAAAGCAACTTTTTCCTTTCTTTCTTTCGCCAATTTGATTTGCATAGCGATTTCGTGACCCATGTACGTTTCAAATTCCGCAAGCCCGTCGCATTTTACGGGCGTGAAATCCTTATTCCAAAACGCTTGACGATCGGTGATCGTTTCGGGTGCGTCAATACACGCGTCGATTTTTTCAAAATCCCAACCTGCGGGATAGAAGCCTTCGAGTGCGCTACCTTTTACCGTTGAATTGAAGTTCATAATTTTTCTCCTTAATTAATTATTTTCGTAAATTTTATCCACTACCTCTTGTACCTGCACGGCGCGGTCGCTATACGTATAGTCCGTTTTACCGCTCCGAATTAAGTCGCAGAAGTTTTGAATTTGTTTTAAGTACAAATCCGCGCCGCCGCCCGTATACACGACGGGTTCGTTTACCACGCGGTTTTGCATAGCGGAATAATCGCCTTGCGGTGCGTACAGGTGAGAAAGCGTACCCGTTTCCTCTTGCCCAAGCGTACCTTTGCACAAGATATAGCCTTTGCTTCCGTACAGTTCTAATTTACTTTCCGAAGCTGCGTCGGGGATATTAAAATTCACGTCGATATGTCCGAGCACACCGCCCGCGGTTTTGAAGATAATCACCCCGCCGTCTTCCACTTCGTAGGAAAAAGTACGCGTGGAATATAAGCTTTTTACTTCCTCGATTTCGTCGTCTAACAAATATTCGAGAAGTTCTATGCAATGCACGCCAAGGTCCATAATCGCACCGCCACCGCCAAGCGATTTCTTTTGTCGCCAAGCGCCGGGAATGTCGGGATACCAACAGGTGAACTGCGCGCGAACGGAATTGACTTGTCCGATTTCACCTTCGGCGATCAAAGCCTTGGCTTTTTCGTGCAAGTTATGGTGTTTCATCATATATCCGATCGTGATTTGCTTCCCCGCCTTTTTGAACGCGTCTACGAGCGCTCTACTCTCCTTTGCCGTAAGCGCAACGGGTTTTTCCACGAAGACGTGCTTTCCAAAGGAAAGCGCGGTCATAGCTTGTTCGAAATGGCACATAACGGGCGTGCCGATATATACCGCGTCGCAATCGACGGCGGAAAGCATATCTTTTTCGTTGGTGAAATACGGTACGCCGTATTTCTTACCGATTTGCTCCGCAACCGCTTCCACTCTATCCATTACGGCAACGAGTTCGTTTTCTTTATCTTTTAAGATTGCGGGAATCGTACGACGGTCGGCTATACCGCCCGCGCCGATAATCGCCCATTTGATTTTCATGATTTTTCCTCCAATTTTAGCAGGATAATCCGTACCCAATTTTTTCTATCACTCCGTTTCGGGTTACTATACCGCCGTTTCGACAGCCATTTTGCTTTCACTAACCCTTTCTCTAAAAACTTAACCACGGTTAAGTTTTTCGTCTTTCCCTGGCGGGATTAACGCTTCGCGTATGGCGCAATCTTCGATTGCTTGACTTGGGAATTATTTCGCCTATCGGCGCGCTTGACAGCGGGTCTTGGGCTTCGCGCCCAAACCGCGCAAGGAAGCAGGCTGAGCCTGCACCTAGTTTTGTCTATCATTCTCGGTCGGGTTACTACACCGCCGTTTTGACAGCTTTTTTGCTCTCACAAACCCTTATTTCAAAAACTTAACCATGGTTAAGTTTTTGTTTTGCCTTAAAATACCGACTCTACTCACAGTAGAGTTTCGTTTTTGGGGCAGTTTTTACGGGTTTCCAAAACTTAACCATGGTTAAGTTTTGGGATTGTGCCGACATTTTGCGAAGCAAAATTTCATTGCGTAGCAATTTCACCCGCGTCAAGCGGATTTCATTCGGCGTAGCCGAATTTCATT
>JAFQGG010000026.1 GCA_017415505.1 Clostridia bacterium | reverse complement strand
CGGTAAACACGAAGAATCCGCTACGCATTTCTTCGTCGAGTTTACGTTTCGTCTTGGTCACGTACGGAAAAGTACGCTCCCTGCGACGAATCCGCACTCTCCTCGAACTGCTTGCGTCTTGCTTTGTTTTACTTCGCTCGACTCGTGGTTTTAGCGAAAACTCACGATATTTCCAAAACTTAACCATGGTTAAGTTTTTAGAAAGGGGCTGGTGAGAGCAAAAAAGCTGTCAAAACGGCGGTGTAGTAACCCGAAACGGAGTGATAGAAAGAACTAGGTGCAGGCTTAGCCTGCCCATGGTTAAGTTTTGGAAAGTGTAAAAATCGCCCCAAAAACACAACTCTACTGTGAGTAGATAGGCATATATATAATAAGGAGAAATTATGGCAATTATCGAATGTGTCGGTTTAACGAAAACTTTTGACGACGTAGACGCCGTTTGCGACGTGAATTTGCGAATCCCCGACAGTGGTGGAATTATCGGTTTGCTCGGTCCGAACGGGAGCGGGAAGACCACGCTTATCAAGCTGTTGGCGGGCTTGCTCACGCCGTCGGAAGGCGTTGTCCGTATCGCGGGGAGAAGCGTGGGCGTGGAAACGAAAAGTATCGTGGCGTATCTTTCCGATTTCCATTTCCTCAACGATAAGTACACGATAGCGCAACAAATCGAGTACTACGCGGACTTTTTCCCCGATTTCAATCGCGAAAAAGCGGAGCGAATGACCAAGGGTTTGGGTATGCGCCTCACGCAAAAAATCCGCGGGCTGTCCAAGGGAACGAAAGAAAAACTTGCGCTCGTTTTAACGCTTTCGCGGAACGCGAAGGTATACTTACTCGACGAGCCGATTGCGGGCGTTGACCCCGCCGCGCGCGAATACGTGTTGCAGGCGATTCTCGCCAATAAAAACAAGGACGCAACGCTCGTTATCAGTACGCATTTGATTTCCGAGATCGAGAAATATTTCGATTACGTAGTCATGCTCAAAGAGGGCAGGGTTGCGATGAACGGGTATACCGAGGAAATTCGTGCCGAGCAAGGCAAGACGATCGACGAGCTGTTTAGGGAGGTGTTCAGATGGACGATATGACCGTTTTTGAGGAAGAAACGACTTACGAAAAATCGTACTTTCCTTTCCCCGAAGAGGATTACGGCAAGGACGGGAAAATAAAACCCGTTCGCAAACGCATATTGAAAAAACTGCTCAAATACGAGTTCCGTTATTTGTTCAAGCCCCTGCGCGTTGCGCTAATCGTGCTCGCGGGCTTGACCGCGCTCCTGTTTTTAATCGGGCTTACGCTCGACTTTGAGGGCGAGGACGACTCCTCGTTCGTATTTTGGATTCTTGCAATCATACCCTATATTTACGCGTGCGCCGTTGCTTTGGAACTGCCGTTAATCGTGGCAATGCTTCGTTACCGCTCGAACATATTCAAAAAAGAGGGGTATTTGACCATGACCCTGCCCGTTTCCGCTGAGGAACATTTCTTCGCTAAGCGTATAGCGGGCGTAGTGTTGACCTTTGCGTTTGCGTTGCTCGTGGGGTTAAGCGTTGTTATCGCGTTTTTACCGCTGTTTATCCAAATCCCCGCGGACGAATTTTGGGGCGGTATCGGTATGATTTTCCAAGAAATTTTTGCAAACGGCTACGGATTTTCCGCGATTATGTTTTTGTTGGAATTTTTAATCATTAGTCTGCTTTCGCCCATTTTTACCTACTCGCTCGTCGGGGCGATCGGGTGTTGGTTTCACCGTAGCATGAGTAAGGTGAAAGTTATTTTCGGGCTAATCGGGATTTACGTGCTGTATTCCGTCGGGGCGTTTTTCTTGACCTACTTTTTTGAGAGCGGGCTATTGATTGAGATTACGCCGTTGATGTTACATATCGGGCTTTGGTTGTATATCCTCGTGCTCGGCGGGCTGATTTTCCTGCTTTCCCGCTTCGAAATTCGTACCCTCAAAAACAAATTCAATATCAAATAAAAGGCTACCAGGTATATGAGAATCGATATTTTGACCTTATTCCCCGAGATGTTCTCCGCCTTGCAAGAGAGCATTTTGGGGCGGGCGCAAAAGGAAGGAAAAATACAAATCAATATCGTAAATATTCGCGACTACACGGAAGACAAGCACCTCAAATGCGACGATTATCCGTTCGGCGGGGGCGCGGGCATGGTAATGATGCCCCAACCGATCGGGAGTGCGATCGAGACTCTCGATCCCGACCACAAAGCGCGACGGATTTATATGTCGCCCAAGGGCGAAGTGTTCCGCCAACAAAAAGTATTCGAACTGCTCTCTTACGAGCATTTGATTTTGCTGTGCGGGCATTACGAGGGGGTCGATCAACGGGTTATCGACCTATTTATCGACGAGGAAATCTCTATCGGGGATTACGTCTTGACGGGCGGTGAACTGCCCGCCATGGTTCTCACCGATTGCGTATCCCGATACGTGGACGGAGTACTTAGCCCGTCCTCGCTCGTTGACGAAAGCTTTTCGGAAAACCTACTGGAATACCCGCATTATACCCGTCCTCAAGTCTACAAAGGTCTTGCCGTACCCGAAGTGTTACGCAGTGGCGATCACGGCAAAATCGACCAATGGCGTCGGGAACAGGCGAGGGAGATAACGCGCCGTCGTCGTCCTGACCTATTGTAAAACGGAGAATCCACTTCGCAATACTGCGTTGCGCTGTGGCAACCCTCGGTCACGTACGCATAAGTACGCTCCCGTCGGGAAAGCCACGCGCTCCTAAAAAATGCAGGTGAGAGCAAAAAGGTTGTCAAAACGGCGGTGTAGTAACCCGACCAAGAAGGATAGATAAAACTAGGTGCAGGCTTAGCCTGCCTTGCACCGTTTTACTTCGGTTTATTCGGGTGGATTGGTAAACGCGAAGAATCCACTTCGCAATACGGCGTTGGACTTGCGTTTTTCCTTGCTCGTTTACGGTTGGTAAGTCTTGAAAATGTTCGTAAGAGCAAAAAAGCTGTCGAAACGGTGGTGTAGTACCCCGACCAAGAGAGATAGATAAAACTAGGTGCAGGCTTAGCCTGCCTTGCACCGTTTTACTTCGCTCGGTTCGAAGTTGAGGGAAAACCCAAATAAGGGTCAAGGGACGAAGTTCCTTGCGCGGTTTGGGCGCGAAGCCCAAGACCCGCTGTCAAGCGCGCCGATAGGCGAAGT
>JAFQGG010000025.1 GCA_017415505.1 Clostridia bacterium | reverse complement strand
TTTTTTGTGCATATAGCACTAAAAATGGTCGGAGTGACAAGATTTGAACTTGCGACTTCTTGCTCCCGAAGCAAGCGCTCTACCAAGCTGAGCCACACCCCGATTGGTGTAAAACGATATTTTTTTGTAAGTGGTCAAACATGTGGTCAGACCGAAGATTTGATGACTTTTCGACATTCGGGAGAGCCGAAAAAGTCAGTGTTTTCAAGGGTTTTCGGCTCTTCTCGAAAATTCTACGCCGAGAACGGTGATTGAGTCCCGAACCAAGCGCGCTACCAACTGCGCTACGCCTCGACGGAATATATCCGTTTGAAAGATTTTTTCTCTTTTCGCCTCTCAAACGGATACATTATAGCAAATATAATTTCAAATGTCAATTCTTTTTCACGCTTTGACTAACTATTTTTCAAAAAAATCTCGTAAAACGCTTTTCAATCTAAAGATTCAATCGTTGCCATCATGGAGTTTACCTGCCCCCACTTTCCTGCAACCGCACCGATATGATAGTTTTCCGAATATTTTACAAGCATCTTTTGCTTTCCGTTAGGAAGCGTAACCGTCAAATTTTCCGAATAAAAACAGGCGGGGCGCAAATCCTTCACAAGTATCGTTCCTTCGTCCCAGTCAATCCCGTTTGCGGAAGTGTAAATTACGAACGAACCCTTTCCGCCCTCCGATTCTCCCGCTCGACCGTGTAAAATATATTGCCCGTCCAAAATTCCCACTTGCGGGTTGCGGATTTTGTTTGCCACATACGATTTTTTGCTTTCGCCCCAAGTCTTTCCGTAATCCTTACTTGCGATATAGTCCATATTTTCTTCGTCGTGTAAATTATACGCGTATATAATCAACTCTTCCTTTTCCGTAAAAATCATATTTCCGTACGCCCGACCTATCGTATCGGCAAACGGCACTACGCAAACCTCTTCAAAGCTCTTTCCCTCGTCCGTGCTTTGAAAAAGGCGATATACGTGTTCGGGTTTATTCCCGCAAAAATGCGTCGTCGCGTCGTTACAAAATTCCAACGCGTATATAACGCCTTTATGGTAAACCGCATCGTAAATCCTACCCTTATATTCGCTAAACAAAACGGGTTTTTCCCAAGTCTTACCCCCGTCTTTGGAAATGACGGTCATAGGACAATCCCAAGGCTCGCAACAAATCTCTTTCTCTTGACCGTTCATCAGACAAAACGCAACGATATCCCCGTTATTACAGGTAACTACTTTTTCTACGCTGACCGTATTTACCCCATCCAAAAAAGTTTCCCAAGAAAAAGGAAATTTTACGCTTTCTCCCCAAGTTTGCCCGTAATCTTCCGAAACACGGTATTCCATCCAACCAAACGCGCTATGCCCGCAAGAACGAACGGGGGAACAGTTAGAATGAAACGCCATAATTTTCCCTGGTGCAAACTCCGTCAAAGCATGCCCCATATGCCCTGAACGCCCCTTCTTTTCGTTGTCGACGAAAATCTCTGGTTCGTTCCACTTTATTTTTCTCTTTTTTTCTACGATTTCCCGTTCGTGAATAAGCAATTCCATATGTTTTCCCCTTTTATATTTCCTCAAAATTACGCAAAGAAAGAATCAAATGCGCGCGCATAATTTCACTCGCGTTTTCCGCTTCCCCTTTTTCAATCGCCGAAATGATTTTATCGTGAAACGCAACCCCGTCGATAGCGGTACGCTCGTCTACCGTCCTTTCAATCACCGAATATAAAAGCCCTGCGAACGCTTCCGTAATAAACGCCAACAGCGTATTTTTCGACGCTTGCGCAACCGCCACGTGGAACTGAGTGTCCAAACGCGCGAGCAACGGATAATCGTTGGAATTCTTTTGCATTTCTTCGTTAATCTTCCGTAACGCGAGCAAATCTTCTTCCGTCGCGTTTTGCGCCGCGTAGCGAGCGGACGCCACTTCGAGCGCCAACCGCACGGCGTAAACTTCCGTAGACGATATATTTTTCATCTTAGAAATTCTCGCGAGATTTTTTTGCAAATCTTCCACTTTATATTCCGCTACCGTCGTCGGCGCGCCCTGTCTAGAGTCAATCAATCCGCGCGCTTTGAGAATTTTCAACGCCTCGCGAATAACGGGGCGGCTCACGCCGTACGCGTTCGCCAGTTGCATTTCAGAGGGCAATTTCCCCTTGTTTATCGTCTTATCGTTGAAAATCGCGTACTCCAACTTATCCGCAATCACTTCACACAAGCTTTTCGTTTCATTCATGCTCTACTATTCCTTTATGTAATCTATCCAAAGCTTTTCTGTTTTTCAAGGACATCTTTTGCAAAAACGAGTAATCCGCGCTAATGGCAAGCATATCCGCTCCAAAATCGTGCCAATAGCGAATGGTTTTTTCCGACGTATCCCCCGTAGCCAAGCCCACGTATTTTCCAGCCTTTTTCAATTTCCCCATAGCGCGTTTCATTGCGCTTTGCGTAGCTTCACCAAATACCTGCCCCAATGCCCCGAGAGAACCCGACAAGTCGTTCGGTCCGAAAATATACCCATCTATATATTCGTTTTCCATGATTTCGTCCAAATTTTCCACGGCGTCCATTTGTTCGATTTGTATAAATCTACACAAATGATCGCGCGTATTCGCGACGTACGCGCCCTCGTCGTCAAAACCGTACCCCACCGCGTTTTGCGGTCCGAATCCACGCGTGCCGTAAGGCGGATAAAGGGTATGCGAAATATATTCGTTCGCCTGTTTCGCCGTCTTTATCATAGGAAAGATTATACCGTCTACCCCCATTTCCAATATCTTTTTAAGATAGGTTAAATCGTCTTGCGGTACGCGCACGATTACCGACGTTCCGCCCGCTTTTACTGCTACGATTTGCGACATAAGCTTTTCCAAGGACAAACAACTGTGTTCCATATCAATCCAAATGAAATCGTAACCCGCGCGACCTAAAATCACGCCCACCGCCGTATCGCTTAAATTTAACAGCGTACCCGAGAGTTTTTCACCTTGTTTAATTTGTTCCTTCAATTTCATAACATTTCTCCAACTTGTCTTACAAGTTACTATAAGTATATCACGTCAAAGCCGTTCCGTCAAGTGTTTACGAGAAAAAAACTTGCTTTTTTTATAAAAATATGCTATAATATATACTTAGGAGAAGAATTATGGCAAATTACGAAGAGCTTTCTAAAAAGCTTTCCAAAAGAATGGAATTAGAACAAAAAGACGGGAGTTTTACAAGCTTTGCGTTCGACGAAGGCAAGGCTTTGCGAAGAAAGAGCGGTACGCACGATAACGCAAACGTTTGGCGCACGGCTTTCATTCGGGATATAGACAAAATTATTAACTGTCCGTACTACAATCGGTATACGGACAAAACGCAGGTGTTTTCCCTTTATAAAAACGACGACCTCACTCGTCGGGCGTTACACGTACAGCTCGTTTCGCGCATTGCGCGCACGATTGGAAAAGCGTTACACTTAAACCTCGATTTAATCGAGGCAATCGCTTTGGGGCACGATATCGGGCACACCCCGTTCGGGCACGCGGGCGAGCGTTTTCTCGACAAGCTGTACGCGGAGCACACGGGAAGACGGTTCGCGCATAACGTACATTCCGTCCGCGTACTCGACGGCATATTCCCCTTGAATATAAGCTTACAAACGCTTAACGGGATTATCTCGCACAACGGGGAAATGGAACTCGACGCATACCTGCCCGCCCCGCTTGAAGATTTTAACGCGTTCGATTCGCAAGTGGAAAACTGTTATTTAGACGGCGAAGCCGTGAAAAAGCTTATCCCCTGCACGCTCGAAGGGTGCGTGGTGCGCGTGTCGGATATTATCGCGTATTTAGGAAAAGATCGCCACGACGCGGAAAAACTGCTTGCCCACGACGGATTCGTCGATTACGGTATCGGCAAAATTAACGCCGAAATCGTCAACAATTTAATGGTGAATATTATCGAGCACAGCTACGGGCAAAATTATATTAAAATGGACGAGGCGCATTTCAACGCGCTCAAATCCGCAAAAATGGAAAACTATCAAATGATTTACGGCAACGCGCAAGTAAAAGAAGCGGACGAAACGCTCGCGCTTATGATGGAAGAGCTTTACGAGAAGTTACTTTTAGATCTATCCTCTTCCCGCCCCTCGCCCATTTTCTCCCACCATATCGATTACGTGAATCAACCGTATTATAAAGCGCGCCGACTTTCCGCCTACGAGGATACGGAGAAAAACCAAATCGTCGTCGATTACATAGCGAGCATGACGGACGATTATTTTATCGATTTGCACGCCTATCTTTTCCCCAAAAGCAAACACAAAATCACCTACAAAGGCTATTTCGATTGATTCCCAAAACCGTTTACAAGTTCTCCAAATCGGGGAACTTTTCTTTTTATATCATATGAACGCATGAACATATGTACATATGTTCATGCGTTCGTATATCCTTAGACACAAAAAAATCTCCCGTTGCGTAGGATAGGTTATGACGCTTTTCGATTTATTTCAAAAATGTATTTCCGTGCCGTACGAAAACGCGGGCGTTTCGGCAAGCTACGCTTTCAAAAGGGTTGGAGGAACGCTTTTCGTATTTTTCCAAGGCTCGGACGGCAAAAACGATTGGCTACGCAACTTCAATTTCCCTGCAAAACCCTATAAGCGAATGGGCAAAACCGTATGGTTTGCCCACCGCGGTTTTTTGAAAACCTGGAAGGAAATCGAGCCGAAACTTGCGCCCGAGCTTCTCGATAAAAGCGTGGATAAAATCGTTATTTCGGGATATTCGCACGGCGGGGCGCTCGCTATGCTTTGTCACGAATACGCGTGGTATCACCGCGCCGATCTTCGCGCGAGGTTGAAAACTTACGCATTCGGCGCACCGCGCGTGTTTTGGGGCGTAAAGACGAACGAACTTAAAAAGCGTTGGAACACCTTTACGCTCGTCCGCAATCTAAACGATTTCATCACGCACCTGCCCCCCTCCTTTCTCGGTTTTTCGCATATGGGTCGTCTTTTGAAAATCGGACAGCGGGGCAAGTATACGCCCATTCAAGCGCACCTATCTCAAAATATTTCAACGGAATTAAAAGCAATAGAAAACGCTCCCTTGCGGGAGCGTAAAAAACAGCCTTGTATGTCATAAGCGGATTATATTAAAACGGCGTTTTCTTGAAAACGCCGTCCTTTTTATACGTTTGCAGGAAAGGTCGTACGCATGGACGATAAATGCCCGTCCATACTCACCGCTTCCACGCCCCAAGTTTTTCCGTCGAACAGGATAGAAGTCACGGAGGCGTTGGAAGTCCAAGGCACTTCTTTCATGCGCGCCGTTTCGAAGCCTTGCAAACGGCTAATCACCGCGCGAATAGGCGTGGCGTGCGTAACGACCGCCACCGTTTGCCCCGCGTGCTTTTCAGCAATTTCACATACCGCGTTCCAAATGCGTTCGTAAAGCCCAGCGACCGTTTCGCCGTTCGGCGTTTTTGCATTACCGATATCTGAAAGCCAAACGCCGTAGCTTTCCGCATAGCGTTCTTGCAGTTCGTCAAAGCAAAGCCCCTGCCAATCGCCCGCAAAAATTTCCCGCAAATCCTCGCGTTTTACCGCCGTTTTGCCTATCCGATTCGCAAGCGGTTGCGCCGTGCCGTACGCGCGAGATAAATCGCTGGAATACACCGCTTCCACGGAATAATTTTCCGCGACGAACGCGCCCGTAAGCTCCGCTTGTTTTTCTCCACGCTCGGACAAAGGCACGTCCAAGTGCCCCGCAAAAAAACCTTTTCCATTCGCCGCGCTTTCCCCGTGGCGAATTAAAAGCACCCGCGTCATAACTTCTTCTCCAACTCCGCCACGCAATCGTAACAATGCTTGATAAAACTACGAATCGCGAACGAATAATCGTAATTTACCTCCAAAGTGAGATAGCCTTTATACCCGTTTTCTTTCATTGCGCCAAGCGTTGCGTTCCAATCGATCGTACCCATGGACGGAACGAAATGGGAATCGTCGTGCCAATAGTTATTATGTACGTGCGTACCCTCGATACGCTTTCCAAGCGCGCGAATCGCCGCTACGTCGTCCCCGCCCAACAAATGCGAATGTCCGAAATCCCAAACGGCGCAAGTATTCTCGCTATCGAGCTTATCAATAAGCTCGATATGGTCTTCCGTTTTACAGGAATAGAAAGGAATCGGCAAGCCCGGGAACTGCGGTAAATTTTCCACGCCGAGCTTTGCGCCGTATTTCCCGATTTCTTCCGCTAAAACGGAGAAACTCTTCAAGTTATACGCGAGCGATTTTTTGCCGTCCACCGCTTGCCCGTCTAAAAAACTTCTCGGGTGCACCGCGCTAATCTCCCCGCCGAGCATACCCGTCGCCGTCATACAGCGAAGCAACGCGCGTTCCATAACATCGTCGATTTTTTCCGCGGAAATAAGCAAATCGTAATAGGGCGTGTGCGTCATCACGCAACGGAGTCCGTTTTTAGCAAGCTCGTTGCCGATTTCATCCATTTCTTTTTCCCAGCCGTCTTTATGAAAAACCTTACTCGAACCAAAACCCATGGAAACGAACTTAAACCCGCTCTCGGCGGTAATTTGAAGCATTTCCCGCCAATGCGCGTCGTGTTGAATTTGTATCGCTATCTTTTTTTCCATACAGCACCTCGTTCATTTATTATATACTTTTATCCTTGAAAAGTCAAACGTTTGGTTTTTATTTTTTCAAAAGCTCTATCACGCGACAGCTGTTATTGACAAGATCGTTTACGGCAAGCCCGTCGTGGCGCAATTCTTTTCCGCACAAAATCTTATCCCCTTGCGCATACTCCGCGTTTTCGTCCACGACGGGATATACGAGGATATCATTCGCGTAGGTTACTTTGGTAAAGACTTGCAATACGCAACGGGAAAGCGCGCCGTCCGCGTATTCGATTACGATCGTGCGTTCGTCGTCCAAGAGGATTCGCGCCGTGGCGGTGCGGTAGAACTCTCTATCCTTTTTATATTGCGCGATCACCTCTTTCCAATACGCTTTATAATTTTCGGGGAAGGACGCCAAGTCGCAGGAGAATCCAAGCGGTCCGCCTTTCATGAACGCTTCCACGAAGGAATCGTTTACACCGATTAAGAAATCCCAAGTCGCGTTGTTGCAGTTGACCCCGCGAACGATAGGGTTGGGATTGCCGTATTCCGTGAATCCGTCAACGTATCTTTGCACGTTCCAACGCTCGATACAGCCCGTCGGCATGCGTTTAAGCGTATCTTTGATAATACGAATCCCGTCGTACGGACCTTGATTATCCGAGAACCAAAAACTGTCGAAATGCTTCGCGTGCCAAAGTTGCATACGGAATCCGCCCCCACCGCAGTTGGTCATATATACGTGCGGGTATCGCGCCTTAAATTCCGCGATAAATTTCTCGTAGCCTTGCCAATAGCGATAGAACGCATTGGCGGAAAGATCGCTCACCGTCGTCGCGTTGTAGTCGAATTTTACCCAACCAAGTTGGTATTTATCCATTTGTTTGGAAACGGCGTCCAAAATATAGGCGCGCGCCTCGTCGTTCGAAAAATCAAGGAAGGTGTTTTCAATGAAATATTCGGGGTGCGCTTTCATCGCTTTGCTTTTGCAAAACGCGCGCTCGGGTTCAAACCAAAGCCCGAATACCATACCTAAATCTCTTACGTGCTTAGAAAGCTCGCCCAAACGACCTTTCGGTCCGCCCGTCAAGTTCTCTTCCCAATCGCCCACCGCCGTGAACCAAGTATCCCCTTCGCCAAACCAACCCGCGTCCACCATAAACGCCTCGAAACCCATTTCCGCCGCAACGCTCGCTTGGTTTTTCAACGCGTCGATATCGAGAATGTCGAAGCAATACAGCCAAGAGTTATAGATAATGGGAAGCGTCTTGCGAGGATAGAGCGTATTAAAGACCTCGTGCAGTTTATACGCGTCCAAATCCGTTTTATTCTCCGCCTCAAAGAAGAACACTTCGGGGAGTTCGATAATCTCGTGCGGTTGCACCTGCAAACGCAAGCCCGTATCGTTAAAGCCCGTTTCCACCAAAACGAACTCTTTATCGCTAAACGGCACTTTTCTCGCCGTCATTTTCCATTGGCAGTTCGCCAACAAATGGAATACGGTGTTTTTGCCCGTATACAAATCGTGCATACCCAGCATCGGCGTCGCGCCGTCACAAAAACGAACGCCGTTCGTTTGCGCCGTTACTTGCGTAACGAGCGGTTGCCACGCGCCGAGGCTCTCGTGTTGCCACGCGCTATACTGCGTGTACACCTCGTAGCTATTCCCCAACATACGGAAACGGGAAGTAAGCGCGTTGACTTCCAAAACGCCGTCCGTCAAGTTTTCAAAAGTGTCTTTGCGGAGCACGACGCCGTTTCCAAACGTCGTAAATTCCGCGCAAAGGCGCACGCCGTTTTTCTCATACGAATAGGTCGCCGTCGCGCCGTTTTTCTCGCACGCGTACGTTCCGCCGTCGATCACGCCGAAACTCCCGCGCGTATAAAACAAGCCTTGTACGCCCATCACTTCTCTTTGCTCAAAATAGTTTTCAATTTTCATAGTTCCACCTCTTTATTCATTTTATTTTAACGTAATTTTAGCAACGCAAGGATAATGGTCGGACAATACTCTCTTAATCACTCGATATTCCAGCACTTCGAAATGCTTGGAAACGAAAATATAATCCACCGTCAAATCCTGATTAGGCTCTTCGCAAAGGGTGTAATCGTTCACGCCTTTTTCGTCCGCCGCGCTTACGAGTCTTTCGTAAATGGGTTGCAATATCGCCGAATGGGGCGTAGCGTTGAAAGCGTCCAATGAATTCCGTGCAAACGGCTAATTTTCGCGGTCAATTCCGCCGCCTCTTCAATCCATTCGGGCTTATCGCACGCACCCCACGACATCGCATTCGTTATCACGGGCAAACCCGTCATATTTTCCCCTGGACCAAATTCGATATCCGTCACGATAATAACGGGAACTTTCGTATACTTATTCGCCATATCCGTATACATACGAATTTTTTCACGGCTCATATTATCCAAATACAACGCCCCCGGGCGAATGTGGCTCAATACCTTTTCCACCTCCGCAGGATCGTCCTTATCGTAAATATCGTAGCATAAAACCTGCCCAACCAAATCCTGCTCGTCTAACGAATTCAATATCAAATCACTCATAAGTCACCTCTATTTTTTGCATATATTGCATTCCTTTTTTATCGCTCGTCAATCGCATAACGAAGGGGAATTTATCCACTTCCGTGCTCATATAAAAGTCTTTTTCGGGGAAGACCGTCGCCTGCGCGGGATCGAAAAATTTTGCGCCCGAAGTATATTTCAATTTCTCCGTTTCCGCGCGCATATCCAAGCGTTCCCCTTCGATCAAAGCCTTGATATACCGCGCGCAAAGGGTGTCTTCGTCCGTTTCCTCTACGCCCTCCAAGCCCATGCAAACGAGAGAAACTTTTTCCGCCCCGCTTCTTGTAATATACTCCGCCGTCGCTTTGGCGTTCACGAGCGAACAACCCAATATTTCGTCGGCTTTTTTCGCGTTGTCTACGCCCTGCGTACCCGCGCTCGTCGTATGTACCACCGTCTTTCCACGCAGTTGCAAGCGATATAGTTCCGAGGGCGCGTTACCCGTATCGAATCCTTCCAAAATCGCCCCGTGTCTTTCGCCCGCCAATATCCAATCGGGGTGCGCCTTTTTCAACGCGTACGCCGTTTCGCACTTCCCTACGGGGTAAATGCGCTCCACACCGCCCGCGAACATATACGCTTCGAGCGAAAACGCGCGGAATACGTCGATTACGACCGTCAAGCCCTCCGCCTTTTTCGCGCCTTCTATCAACTGTAAAATTTTAATTTCCATATTATTCCTCTAACGATTCCAAAAACTCAAGGCAAGCGTAATTGTGCTTTGCAAAGCTCTCCAAAAGCGCGGGCGTGTCGTATCGGCAATGCGTTTCCAACGTCAACGCACCCGTATACCCGATCTCCCGCACGGCTTTCATAACCTTCCCCCAAGGAATATCCCCTTGATCGGGCGTAAGGTGGTCGTCGCGTACGCGGAAATTGTTATGTACGTGGGTGCATTGCAACCTCTTGCCCACCTCGCGAATCTTTTCCGCTTGGTCGAAACACATCAAATTTGCGTGCCCGAAGTCCCAGCAAATCGCCATTTTCTCGTCGTTAAAGCTATCCACGAGCGCAATAAGATCCTCGGGATTGGAGGAATAGAACGGCATAACGGGAATTATACCGTCAAACACGGGCAAATTCTCCGCCGCGATGCCCGTGCCGTGCTTTACCGCAAGTTCGAGATACTCCCCGAAACGGCACTTGTTATCCTCCAACGAACGCTTTACGGAAAAACCCGAAGTAATGGAAGAACGGGGGTGAAACACGCACCATTGAGCTCCCAACTTCGCACTCGTTATAATCGCCTGTTTCATAGCGAATTCGTATCGCTCTTCCGTGATTTCCGAGGACAGCAACAAATCGTAATAATAGGGATGCGACTGGCTACAATGCAAGCCATTTTTTTCCAAGATCGCGCGAATATCTTCCGCAATCGCCTCCCATTCCGACTCACTCTTATCCAGCACTTCCGAGCAGTTCAAGGAAATTTCCTTAAATCCTACCTTTGCCGCCAGCGCACACTTTAACGCGAAAAGACCGTCGTAGCCTATTTGAATCGATTTTCTCATACAAACTCCTTTTTATTTCAAAAATAGCATTATTTTCTCAACCGTAGAAAAACGGTTGACCTTTTTTCGTTTTTATTATATAATAATCGCATGAATTATATTTTTAACACGGAAAAACTCAACGCGCTCGTTTCCGATTTTTACACGAGCACGGGCATAGCCGTAACGCTGTACGATTCTTCCATGACGGCGGTTGCGACCTCGCCCGTATATTCTTCTTGTTGCAAATGTATTCGCACGAAAAAGGAATGCGTCGAGCGTTGCAACGAATCGAACTTTATACATATGCGTGAAGCGGAAAAAAGCAAACGCCCCGTTTTATATACCTGCCACGCAGGGCTTATGGAAACGATTACGCCCATTTTTTACGATGATACCCTTATCGCCTATATGCAAACGGGTCAATTCCGCGACGGCGAAGGCGTATACTCCACGGCGGAACGGTTGCTCCGCACCGAACGGCAATACGGTTTTGAAAGCGGTGCGCTTTTGGAGCTGTACAAGGAGCTACCGCTCGTTACCAAAACGAAATTAAAAGCGCTTCAACATCTTATGGACGTCATCATTCAATCGTTTTGGATGGACGGGCTTATCCGCGCCAACCGCAGTATGCTTTCGGTGAAAATCGAACAGTATATTACGGAAAACATAGAAAAGAAAATCCATATCGAAGAAATTTGCGACAAGTTTTTTATCTCGAAAAGCACGCTGTATCGCCTCTTCCGCACGGAATTTGAAACGACCGTGAACGATTTTATCCTGTTCAAACGGTTACAGCACGCCAAAGAACTTTTGAAAAACAGGCGGGATTTGGATATTTCGCAAGTATCCGACCTTTGCGGTTTTAACGATTATAACTACTTCATTCGCATTTTCAAAAAAGCGTTCGGCGTAACCCCCTTGCAATACAAAAAGAAAATCGCCCCTCCCGACTCGGTATCCTAACGGCGTTTTATGCTTGCACGGTTTTCGCCCCGCGAATACATATGTACATATGTACATATGTTCATATGTTCATATGTTTTGCAAAAATTTTCTTTTGCGGTTTAACGGGAATTGTAGCGAAGTATAACACACTCGTTTTATTCCTTTATAGTATACTATAAAGAAATAAGCCGAACCTGATTTTGAGCGCCGAATTTTGCGCTATCCTTCGTTAAAAGCCTTGATAAACCGTTTGGTTGCTCTTCGGCTTTCGCCTCGTCTATCTCTAAAATTCGGTCGCTGAAAATTGCTTCGCACCTCAATGTGCGGTTTTTTGAGCTATTTTTCGTGAGGAGGAAGCAATAATACTTACCGTATTATAATGACGACGAGCGGAAAAGAGCTAAAAAGTCGCGCTTTGAGGCAGGTTCGTTTTATTCCTTTATAGTATAACATAAAACGATTATTTTTTATAGTAAAATTATTCTCTAAAAATAGCATTATTTTCCCATATGCGAAAACCCCCTCACTTGTGAGGGGGTTTTCGCGTGCCGTTTTTATCCGAGCAGGGAAAAGTATTTATCCATGCGCGCGCAAATCTTTTCGTTGCAACCGACAAACTCCACGCGTTTGCCTTGGGCGCGGGCGTTTTTATCCAACGAAGCGAGTTTTTCGAGCGCCGTTTCGTCCACGCGCGCCACGCCTTGCATATCCACGCGAACGCAGTCTACTTCCCGCAACCTCTCTTCCACCGCGTCCGTCAATTTATTCGCGTTGAGGAAAAACAGCGTGCCTTGCGCCGTGACCGCATCTTTTTCAGATTCTATCTTCAAGCCCACGAACAAATTTTTCGCGTTCACGATAAAGGTGAGCGCGACCCCGCCGAGTACGCCGTAAGTGAGATCGAACACGACGGTGAGAAGGAAAGTAACGATCAGAACCGCGACGTCGCGAACGCCAAAGCGCGCCAATTTCAAAAAGAGCGGGAAACGGCTCATATTGATAGAAACGGATATGAGAATCGCGGAAAATACCGCAAGCGGTACGAGTTTCATAATTCCCATGAGCGCGAAATACATCACGAGCAAGAACAACGCGTGGAATATGCCCGCGAGCGGGCTTCTCGCCCCGTTTTCAATGCTTGCGGCCGTTCGCGCAATCGCGCCCGTTGCGGGCAACCCGCCAAGGAGCGACGAGCAAATATTCGCAACGCCCTGCCCCACGAGTTCTTGATTCGCGTCGAACGAAGTGCCCGTCATGCCCGCCGCCACCGTCGCGGAAAGCAAGCTTTCAATCGCGCACAAAAACGCGATCACGATAGACGGCACGATCAGCGCGGAAAACTTCACGTTTGCAATTCCCCCGAAGTCGATCGGGAAAAAGCCCGCTTCCACTTCGCCGTATTTCGAGCCGATCGTGGCGATATGCGTGCCTGCAAACCCGTTCAAAAGAGCGGTTGCCACCGTGCAAACGATCAGCGCGACGAACGCCGCGGGAATCTTTTTGCTAATCTTGGGCAAAAACAGTACGCAAAGTAAGCCGAGTACGCCGACCCCGAACGTCGCCAAGTCGAACGAGGAAATATTTTGCGCGTACGAAACGAGTTTTTCCACCGTTTCCGTACCGCCCGATTCAAACCCGCAAAAATCCTTGATTTGCCCGATCAACAGCGTAACGCCGATCCCCGTGGTAAACCCGACGGTAATGGGATACGGGAAAAACTTCATTACGCTCCCCACACGCAAAAAGCCCATGGCGACGAGCAGTACCCCCGCCATAACCCCCGCGAGTGCCAAGCCTAAAACGCCGATTTCGGGGTTAGCGAGATAACCGTATAAAATGACGACGAACGCGGCGGTCGGACCGCCGATTTGGTGTTTGCTTCCCCCCAATAGAGAAATGAAAAATCCCGCGACGATCGCCGTAACGATACCGAACTGTATTCCGCGCGAAGAAACTTCGGCGGGTACGGACTGTATACCGAGTGCGATAGAGAGAGGCAAGGCGATAATCGCCACCATAAGTCCCGCCATCAAGTCGTGCAAAAGATCACTTTTCTCGTACCCCTTTACGGAAGATAAAAGCTGTGGTTTCATAAAGACTCCTTAAAACAACGAAAAGATACAAGTTTATTTCTTTATAGTATACCATAAAGACTTAAAAAAGGCAATCGTTCCTTTCCGTTTCGCAAAAAAAAACAGTCGTTATTCAACGAAATTCGTGGATTTTTTTTCAGGTTTATGTTATAATAAAAACATGAACGAACGATTACAGACAAAACTCAAAGATTTTGCAACCTCACTCGGCGCGGACGCCGTGGGTTTTTGCGCGTTCGACGCGCCCCCGTCCCCGCTTGCGCCTACGCTTACGCACGCCGTATCTATCGTCGTAAAACTTTCCGACGCGGTACTGAAAACAATCGACTCTGCGCCCTCGTTCGCCTATTTTCAACACTACCGCACGGCAAACGCCCTACTCGATCAAATCGCGTTCCGCGTGGCAAGGGTCTTGGAAGACGAAGGGTATAACGCGTTGCCGATCGCGGCAAGCCAAAGCCAAGGCAAGAACCGTCCGTACAACGGCGTGATCCCCCATAAAACCGCCGCCGTGCTTTCAGGGCTTGGATTCGTGGGGAAAAGCGGTTTGTTTTTATCCGCAAAATACGGGAGCAAGGTACGCCTTGCCACCGTACTCACCGACGCGCCCTTGGAAAGCGAATTGCCCGTCATTGAGAACGGTTGCGGGGATTGCAACGCCTGCATGAAAGCCTGTCCGGCGGGCGCGATTTTCGGTCAAGTACCGACGAAGGACGGCTTGCGCAATATCGACCCCGAAAAATGCTCGCGATATATGAAAGAGCACTTTCAAGAGGTAGGTAGAGGTAGCGTTTGCGGGATATGCGTCAAGGTTTGCCCCAAAAACAAGTTAAAAGAGCCGTAAAAACGGCTCTTTTTCATTTAGCTTGCGTTTTTGGCTTCCTCTTCGCGAATACGGCTGAGCTTTTCCAACTCGCAAAATCTTCCGCCGAGCGACATCAATTCCTCGTAAGTGCCTACTTCCACCATTTTCCCCTCTTCCATAACGACGATTCTATCGGCGTTTCGGATCGTGGAAAGGCGGTGTGCGACGATAAAGGTCGTTCGCTCTTTCACCAGCTTATCGATCGCCTTTTGCACGTGGTATTCCGCCACGTTATCGAGCGCGGAAGTCGCCTCGTCCATAATCAAAATGCGGGGATCGCGGATAAGCGCGCGGGCAATAGAAACGCGCTGTTTTTGTCCGCCCGAAAGTTTGTCGCCGTGTTCGCCCACCTGCGTATCCAAGCCGTTGGGGAGCGAGGGCAAAAACTCGTTGATATCCGCGTCCTCCACGGCGCGAAGCAACGATTCTTCGCTATACGCGCAAAGCCCGTAAGTAATATTTTCCCGTATCGTGCCCGAAAAGAGAATACTCGTTTGCGGTACGACGGAAATGAAATGTCTATACGATTGCAACGGCATTTCCGAAAGAGGCGTGCCGTCGATAAGGATTCTCCCCTCGGTGGGTTTTAGCAAGCCGATAATCAAGTTCATGACCGTGCTTTTGCCCGAGCCCGAAGACCCGACGACGGCAATGCGCTCCCCTTGCTTTACGTGTAAGTTGAAATCGCTAACGACGTATTTTTCCTCGTTGGGGTAATGATAATAAACGTGTTCGAAAGTAACCTCGCCTAAAATACCGGGCACGGGGCGTTTGCCGTCGTCCTGTTCGATTTCGCTCGCGTTGATAATCTCAGAAAGCGAGCGCACCGCTTCCTTACCTGCCATGAGCGCGGGATAGGAGTTGATGAGCGTAAGCACCGAACCGCTAATGGACGAAAAGAGGGATTGGAACAGGATCACTTCCCCCGCCGTAATCGTACCGTTGATCGCGAGAAATACGCAGAAGAATAGACAAACGGCGGAAAGCAGTTGTCCCGTTACCCACATCATTGAGCCGAAACTCGCCACCGTTCTATCCAATTTTATGCCCGCTTCCGTCACCGAGTTGATTTTTTGCCCCACGGCGACCTCTTCCACGAAATTAAGCCCGTGCGACTTGGAAAGCGTGAGCATTTGCAAAGTCGTGGTAATTTTCGAGGACAGCCCCTCGTTCTCCTTGCGGTATACGTAATTATCCTTGCGGATACGCTTGCGGAAGGCAAGCGTAAGCAAAACGTTCAAGGGAATGATCACGATAAAGAACAGCGTTACGATCGGGCTTTTATAAAGGGCAATGACCGTGGAAACGATCACACCCACGATCGCGGGCAAGGTAACGAAGAGAAAACTTCGCGTGTAACCCGCCACGCTGTCAATATCGCGCAGGAATTTGGATTGAATCCTGCCCTCTTCCATTTCCTTGTGATAAGTAATGGAAAGGCGTTGCAATTTTCGAATAACGCCCGCCTTGATTTGCGCCGTCAAACGCCGTTCCCAAGCGTACAAAATATTGGAACGCCACATCGTCGTGGGTACGTTTTGCAAAACTACGACGAGCAAGACCGCCGCGTCTACGATTAGGCGGACGATATACCCTTCGGGGCGATCCACCAACAGGTCGATAACGTCGTTGGTAACGAGCGGTAATAGCCAAGTGGGTAACGCTTGCAACAGGTAAATGAGCGTAGTGTAGACGAGTTTCCACCAATCTCTACGCATGAGCTTACCGAGAAAGCCACTACTGCTATCCGCCTTCTTTTTGCCGTCGTTTGCAAACAGCCATTCCACGTCGGGGATTTTTTCCCGCTTTCGTGGACGCTCCTTTTCCCGCCGAGTTTGCTCGGCTGTTTCCGTGCCTTGTTTGGACATACGCGTATCCTCCTAATGCGTTCGCCGTAAATTTTAGCCCGATATTGAATTGTACACCGCAAAGCCTTTCTTTGCGGTTTTTGAAATTATAGCACACGAAAACGCAAAAGTCAACGGTTTGAAGAAAATTTTTTCACGAAATTAAAAAAATTTTTTAGGCGCGACGGAAACCGTCGCGCCTAAATTTTATTTTTGTCCGTAAGCGGAGTTCTTGCCGTGCTTGTGGAAGTAATGCTTATCCAAAAGCAAAGAATCAATCACGGGCGTATCCGCTTTGATTTGGCGGGTAACGATCGCCATTTTCGCAACCTCTTCCAAGGCAATCGCGTTTGCAACCGCTTCTTCGGGCGTTGCGCCCCAAGTAAACGGTCCGTGATTTTTCACGAGTACCGCGGGAATCGCTTTATAATCGAGAGATTTGAACGTTTCCGCAATCACGCGACCCGTGTTCCATTCGTAGTTGTTTTCCACTTCCTCTTTGAGCATAGCGCGCGTACAAGGCACGCTACCGTAAAACGTGTCCGCGTGCGTCGTACCGTAGGCGGGAATCCCCTCCCCCGCTTGCGCCCAAGCCGTCGCGTTCGGCGAATGGGTATGCACGACCGCGTTGATTTCGGGAAACGCGTCGTATAAATACAAATGTGTCATTAAATCGCTCGAAGGACGGAGTTTCTTATTCACCGCTTTGCGCGTGATAAAGTCCACGACTACCATATCCTCTACCGTCAACTTATCGTACGGGATTCCGCTCGGCTTTATCACGACGAGCCCCTTTTCCCTGTCGATCGCGGATACGTTCCCCCAAGTCAACACGACCAAACCCGATTTTGCCAAAGCAAGGTTTTGTTCGTACACTCTTTGTTTTAATTCCGTCATCATATTGCAATTCCTCCGTTTGTAAATTACTTTTTCTTTATTATATCATTTTTCAAACGGAAAAGTCAAGAAGTTGTCGAAAATTTCCCAAAGAAAAAATCGAGGTTTTTATTAAATATTTGCAATACTTTCATTCGTTTTTTAGTAAATATACGACCTGAAAATCATTCAAGTATTAAATTTTCAAATAATCTAACCACGAAAACAGTCACTTAATCAAAGCAAATCTTTTACTTTAACTTGCTTATTTTCGAGGCGTTCGTAATAACTATAAGTTGCATATTCTTCGCCAATTTTATTGTGGGGTCAATATTGATTTCCAAATTATTTTCTTGTCGAATCGCAACCACGTTGATGGAATATTTTTTACGCAAATTCAGTTCAATAAGCGTTTTACCTACCCATTCGGGCTTAACTTCGAGTTCTACCAAAGATACGTCGTTGGATAATTCGATAACGTCAACAAAGCCCGAACTCAAAAGATTTTTTGCGAGGCGTATTCCCGATTCACATTCAGGAAAAACCACTTTATCCGCGCCTACCTTACTTAAAATCTTTTTATTCACTTCATTCGCGCATTTTGCGATTACCGTATTTACGCCGACTTCTTTACACAACATTACCGCCATAACGCTTGCTTCAAGATTATTTGCCATAGCAATTATAACAACGTCGATATTGGAAACACCAAGTTGTTTTATCGTTTCCAAATCGGTTACGTCTGCACATTTGCAAAGCGGTATATCAGCGATAGCGGAATTTACAGTAGCTTCGTCTACGTCAACGGCTAAAACTTCAACACCATTACTCACAAGCTCTTTTGCCACGGCAAAACCGTATCGTCCAAGACCAAATACGGCGTAAGATTTATTGATACTCATAACATACTCCTTTCTTAATTAACCTACGCTTATTTCCTCGGTAGGATTTTTGATAATATTTCCCTTTTCTTTATTTGAATTCAGTGCAACCGCCAAAGAAATAGGTCCTATTCTGCCCAAGTACATTGTAGCGATAATGATAATCTTCCCCCAAAGCCCCAAACAAGGCGTAAGATTTCTTGACAACCCAACCGTTGCCGTTGCGCTTACGGTTTCATAAATTATATCGATTGCCGGCGCATTGGTGACAGCGGCAAGCAAGATCGTTGCTATAAACACAATCGAAAAGGACATACTGATAACGGCAACGGCTTTCCTCGTAATTTGTTTTGATAAATTCCTATTAAATAACGATACTTCGTTTTTGTTTTTAATCGCCGAATATGCAGTAGCGAATAAAACGACGATCGTAACCGTTTTGATACCGCCTGCCGTTCCAACGGGAGAACCGCCGATAAACATTAAAAACAAGCAAAGAATAGCTGTGGCATTCGTCAAATTTTCTTGCGGAACGGTTGCAAAACCTGCCGTTCTCGTCGTTATTGATTGAAAAAACGATACCTGGATTTTATCAAAAAGCGAATAATTCGCTATGGTTAGCGGGTTGCTATATTCTAATATAAAAATCGCAACAGCGCCACCAAAAATAAGAACCAGCGTTGCCGACAACGCAATTTTACTATGCAAAGTTAATCTTTTTAAGCATTTTATTTTTTCTTTTCTGAAATTTTTTAATACGCGGATTATATCCCACCAAACGATATAACCTATACCGCCCAAAATAATCAAAAGACTCGTAACGGTATTGATGAAAGGATTTAGCGCATAACCGCACAAACTATTTTCAGCGATTATATCGATTCCTGCGTTGCAAAAAGCGGAAATTGCAGTGAATATGGAAATCCAAATCCCCTTCGCGCCATAGTCGGGAATAAACACGAACATATAAAGCAATGCTCCAACCCCTTCAACGATAAGCGTGCCCAAAATAACTTTTTTAACAAAGGTTGCAAGCCCCGATAAAGAAGTAAGATTGAATGAATCGCTAATCAATCTACTATCTTTTAATCCTATTTTACGATGCAATACTACCGTTAAACCCGTCATTACGGTAATAACGCCAAGTCCGCCTATTTGTATTAATAGCAAAATCACTATTTGCCCAAAAACGCTCCACGTCGTAACCGTCGGCAACGTAACCAATCCCGTCACACAAGTTGAAGTGGTTGCGGTAAATAATGCGTCTATATACGGAACGGCTTTCCCATTTTTCGTACTAATAGGTAAAGCAAGTAATATACTACCTATCAATATCACAAATAGAAAACTTAACATAATGACTTGCGTCGTTGAAAGTTTTAACTTATTTTTTTTCATAATTAATAAAGACTCAAAGAAAATTTATTATTTTTATTATAACACATTTCGAAATATAATTCAAGTTTTTCATGGGGATAAAAATTAATAATCTCCATACGGCACTTGTATTATACAAAAAATATTTTAGAAAATGAAACGACTCTAACCTCCCACCCGCAATGTGCCCTTATCGGGTATCTGCCGTTTCTCGCAAGCGAGAACTTTCGGCAAAGCGTCGCAATCAAAGATTGCTCGCGCGAACCTTCGGGTTCTTCACCGTTCCCGATAAGGTCACCACGAAAAAAGCCACCCTTTGGGGTGGCGTCGTGGTGAGCCTTAACCCACCTAAATCGAACCTTTTTTCAAAACCGCTTGACATTAAAACGGCGTGATAGTAATTTTACTACCGCGCCGTTTGCTATTTTAATCTTTTTTTGTGTGCTTTTCAGTAAAATGCTTGATAGCGGAAATAAACCTTACCCCAAAGGCTTGATAAGTAGTTTCACCCAATCCATAAAGACTGACAAACTCTTCTTTTGTTGTGGGACGATAGGTTGCCAAACTTACTAAACCTTTATTCGTGATAACAGTATAAGCAGGACGATTTTCTTCTCTTGCAATCGCAGCTCTAATACCACGCAACCGCGCCAACAATTCCATATCTGTAATAATATTCCCGTTATTGTCAACAACAACGAAAAATCCGTCTTTTTCAATAAACTTTTCTTCATACGAAATAGTATGAACTTCCGCTTTTTTACGTTCAGTTTGTTTAAGGGGAGTTTTAACAGGTGTTACTTCGGGTAGTGTTTGCGGAATATCTTTCGCAAACGACGGCTTATCAATAGAGGTATCTTCTTCAAACCCCGTAGAAAGCCATCTTAAATAATAATCACGAGCCATAAGACGGTCGCACCCTGTTCCGTCTGATTTATAATTAGTACAACCTAAAACAGCTCCGTTATTACCTTTTTTAATGATTAAGTAGCCGTCTTTGCACCTATCACATTTTTGTATCGACAAATCGCCCCCACTAATGTCGTTAGTAATATAATTACATAATTCGGGTTCGTTTGTACACATCCAAAGACGTAAGCCATAGTTTTTCTTCCAACGTAATTGTAACGGGTAACCGCAAATAGGGCACTTTTTCATTGTACCGACATTTGCAACTACATTTTTGTTTATCTCCCCGTTAAGCGTAATATTAGGATAATCTTTAATAAGCTCTAATATGAACTCCGACGGGTGTTGTTCGGGTGTTACAATATAAACCCTATTTTTAGTACGGGTCATTGCTACATAGAATAACCGCCGTTCTTCTGCGTATTCAATAGACTTATCATCTTTGATTACATATTGCATTACAGGGTCGTTATCTACTTTTGACGGGAAACCATAAATTTCATTTCGCGCATTGACAATGATAACATTATCATATCCAAGACCTTTTGAACTATGTGCCGTCAAAAATTCAAGTTTCGCATTTTTATATTTTTTACTAATAATTTTATTGTTTTGCTCATCATAAACAAAATCGTTAGAAAAACATAAATTTTTAGCATCAAATCCATATCTACCGATAAGCAAAATAGAAGAATTAGGCTTATTATCAGCTAAAATAGAACCGATAATTTCTTCAACTTTCTTTCCTAAATGGAAATACTTTCCGCCTTTTCCCTTAAATTCTTTTCTATCAAACTCTTCGCTGTATGTATCAATAATAACAGGCTTTTGAATATGTTTAGGGGAAATAAGCGATTTTTTAATTTGGCTATCATTTTTTTGCACGAAATTGCCAGCAATGTCTATTACCTCTTGTGCATTACGATAAGTTTTCGTGATTTTAAGTTCTTTCCCATAGCCCATAATAGAGCAAAAATGGGTAAATAGGGTTATATCTGAACCACTAAACGCATATATTGACTGCCAATCATCGCCAACCGCAATAATTTTCGCGTTGCAAAGTTTTGATAATTCTTTCGTTAAATCAAAACGCTGTCTTGAAATATCTTGATATTCGTCAACGATAATATATTTGAAATCAAGGACTTCTTTTGCTATTTGCTTTTCGCGTAATATGCGCGCAGAATCGTTAATCATATCTTGGAAATCAATAGCGTTGCATTGCGCAAGTTTCTTTTGATATTCAAGATAACATTCCTTGCAAATATCTAAAAATAGGCGAGTGCGAACATTTGCGTTTGAACGTTCAAACCTATAAAAATCGTCAATATTATAACCATTAGTCTTAAAATTATTGATAAAAACACAAATCAATTTTACCAATTTCAAAATATATTTATTTTCTTCCGTATTAACTAATTTTTCAAAGACTTCTTCGGTCGGACGTTTATTTAATTCAAAACCGTTTTGTATGAGGTGCTCTTGTAAGTGTTCAAGCAAATCACGTCCGTCTTTGTATGAAGAAAAAGTATAAATAAGTTTTGTTCCGTGTTTTTTATGTAACGCAACTTTATCGTTAATTTCTTGCTTATACTTTGATAATTGTTCGGGAGTGTAAAAACTATGATGACCGCTTTCAGTAATACCGAAATGCTCAATATAAGCGACTTTCTCCCCTTGCCTTATGCAAAAATCGGGAGTATAAGGCTTTTTTGCTTTCAAAATATGGTAAGGATATATTTCTTCGTAGTTATATTCAATTTGATTCAAAAAGAGAAAGTTTGCAATTTGAACTTCTTGTACAGAACGCAAAACTTCATTTTTTATTGTAGTGATTTTTCCTGTACGCCTATCAATAATTTGAGAATTGTATTCATCAACATTTCCTTTAAGCGTTGAAAAATCTGCTTTTGAAATATAATTAAAGAAAAGATTTATGTCATCGCCTTCATAAGGTGCGTCAAAATAAGACCCGAAAAACATAATCAACTTATCGACAAGTTCGGGTTGTTCTAAAATATTTCCTTTAAGATAATTATTGACGGTATTAAATAAAAATCCTTCGCTTACAATTTGCTTTTTAATTTCTTCTTGTTTTCTTAAAATGGCATATCCCGAACTATGGAACGTAGTAATCGGGCAGGGGATTAAAAGACCCTCATTGATTTTTTCTTTTAATTCACCAACGGCTTTATTGGTAAACGAAATAACAAGGATTTGTTTAGGGTCAATCCCCTTTTTCTCAACTAAATATCTAACTTTCGCGGCAACCGTAGTCGTTTTTCCTGCACCTGCGCCTGCTATAACTAATGAATAATCTTCATCGGAAAGTATAACGCGCCGTTGCTCTTCGTCCAATAAAATCTTGGAGTCAACTTCTCTTAAAATCCCGTCAAGATATTGCTTATCCAAAATTAAATGGTTTTTGATATAGTTTTCATTATGTTCTTCAATAATTGTTGAGCCATTTTTCACATCTGAAATGTTTTCGTAATCGCTCAAAAAGGTCAAAATCACTTTTTCGTCAAGTTTGTTAGTTTTACAATAATATTGTAAAGTATTTGCCTTTTGGTTATTATTAAAAAAGTCAAAAGTGTTTTTGTATTTTTCAATCAAGAAAATATAATCCGTGCGCGCCAAATAGCGGTCGGAAGATAATATTTTTTTCAATTCATCATTAAAATTTTTCGATTGCAAAAAATCGGGAAACTGGGCTAAATCTTGTTTAGTTTCCTTTTTGCCGAATAATTTAGAAAAAAATCCCATAAATATCTCCCAAAGGTATTAAATACAGTATATCATAATTTTCAAAAAAATTCAATCCTTTTTCTATAGGGAAAAATCAATTTTTTAGTCCTTGGCACTACGGCGTGCGCTTGTAATATATAAAAAAAGCATTCCCACGACAAAAGGAAACGCCTTTAATTCGATTTTAGAAAATGAAACAACCCAAACCGTCCACCCTCTAATTGAGGGGTTCGATTTAGGTTGTTACTGGTGACCTTATCGGGTATCTGCCGTTTCCGCTACGCAGAACCTCGGCAGAGCTTCGCAATCAAAGATTGCTCGCGCGAACCCGTCGGGTTCTTCACCGTTCCCGATAAGGTCACCACGAAAAAAGCCACCCCTTTGGGGTGGCGTCGTGGTATCGGGTATCTGCCGTTTCCGCCAGCGGAGCCTCGGCAGAGCTTCGCAATCAAAGATTGCTCGCGCGAACCCATCGGGTTCGTCTAATCTTGAAAAGATTAGCAAAAAGAGAAAACAGCCCTCGTGGCTGTTTTCTCTTTTTGGTGACCTTATCGGGACTCGAAGGGGCTAAATCCTTTTATTTATAAGGGATTCAGCCGTTTTTCCCTAAATTTTCCCCACTTTTCAAAGCCTCGTTTCTCTTAAAACCGCCCACGCTTGGCGGTTTTCTTTTTTCAGCCTTTTTTGCCCGACTTCCGAAACACCCGAGGCGAAAGCGACGGGGCGTTCAAAATCATACATTCTTCGGGGCGCGTCCGCGCTCCTCTCGTTCGGCACGTGCGCCCTTCGCAAGGGCGACGTGCCTATTTTAATTATTATGAAACGGTAAATAAGGTCACGCGCGCGTATAGCGGGGTATATAATAGACTTTTTCGGGGCGTTTTTTTTCG